>JANOQL010000429.1:0-3569 GCA_031414835.1 Sphingomonadales bacterium
TTTACGTCCGTCGTGCCGGTTACATGCTGTAATACATGTCGAACTCAACAGGCGAAGGCGTCATTTCCCAACGCGCGACATCGTGCATTTTCAGCTCGATATAGCTGTCGATCTGATCCTTCGAAAACACATCGCCTTTCAGCAGATAGGCGTGGTCAGCCTCAAGGCTTTCGAGCGCTTCACGCAATGATCCGCACACTGTTGGCACTTCGGCAAGCTCTTCGGGCGGCAGATCGTAAAGATTCTTGTCCATTGCCTCGCCGGGGTGGATCTTGTTTTCGATCCCGTCGAGCCCAGCCATGAACAATGCCGCATAGCAAAGGTAGGGGTTTGCCATTGCATCGGGAAAACGCACTTCGACGCGTTTCGCCTTGGCGCCTGCACCATACGGAATGCGGCACGATGCCGACCGGTTGCGCGCCGAATAGGCGAGCAGCACAGGCGCTTCATAGCCTGGCACCAGCCGTTTGTAGCTGTTGGTGGTCGGATTGGTGAAGGCGTTGACCGATTTGGCGTGCTTGATGATGCCACCGATGAAATAGAGGCACATGTCGGACAGGCCGGCATAGCCATTGCCTGCAAACAGCGGCTTGCCCTTTTCCCAGATCGACAAGTGCGTGTGCATCCCTGAGCCGTTATCTTCCTTGATCGGCTTGGGCATGAAGGTCGCCGACTTGCCATAGGCCTGCGCCACCATGTGGACGACATATTTGTAAATCTGCATCCGGTCAGCAGTCTGTGTCAGCGTGCCGAAGGTGAGGCCGAGTTCGTGCTGCGCGGCCGCAACTTCGTGGTGGTGCTTGTCGCACGGCAAGCCCATTTCGAGCATTGTCGAGACCATTTCGCCACGGATATCCTGCGCGCTATCAACCGGCGCGACAGGAAAATAGCCGCCCTTGGCGCGCGGGCGATGGCCCAGATTGCCGCCTTCATACGAACGCCCGGTGTTGGTCGGCAGTTCGATATCGTCGATTTCGAAGCCTGACTTGTTGTAGCTCGTTTCGAACTTCACATCGTCGAACATGAAAAATTCGGCTTCGGGGCCGATATAGACGGTATCGCCAATGCCGGTGCTCTTGAGATAGGCTTCGGCGCGCTTGGCGGTCGAACGCGGATCGCGGGCATAAAGTTCGCCAGTCGATGGCTCGACGATGTCGCAAAAGATGATCATCATCGGCGTGGCCGAAAACGGATCGATATAGACAGCTTCGAGATCGGGCTTGAGGATCATGTCGCTTTCGTTGATCGCTTTCCAGCCTTCGATCGATGATCCGTCGAACATCAGTCCGTCGGTCAATTCATCTTCGCCGATCACGCCTGCACACATCGTCAGATGCTGCCATTTGCCCTTGGGATCGGTGAAACGGACATCGACCCATTCGATTTCTTCATCCTTGATGCGCTTCAGAATGTCTGCCGGTTTGGTTTTGGCCATGAATTGAGTTCCTTCTTGTTCCCCTCTCGCCTGCGGGAGGGGCTAGGGGTGGGTAAGGTCGACATTGGGTGTGTGCGGTAAGCTGCCCACCCCCGGCCCCTTCCGCCCTTCGACATGCTCAGGACGGCAAGGGAGCAAAATCAAATCGCGTCCGAATCTTTTTCGCCGGTGCGGATGCGAAGTGCGCTTTCGATCGAAGTGACGAAGATCTTGCCATCGCCGATCCGCCCGGTCTGGGCGGCAGCGGCAATCGCTTCGACCACCCGTGACGCGAGTGCATCATCGACGACGACCTCAAGCTTCACCTTGGGCAGGAAATCGACGACATATTCGGCACCGCGATACAGTTCGGTATGGCCCTTCTGGCGGCCAAAGCCCTTCGCTTCTGTCACGGTGATCCCGCTGACGCCGACATCGTGCAATGCCTCTTTGACTTCGTCGAGCTTGAAGGGTTTGATGACGGCTTCGATTTTTTTCATGTTGGTCCCCGGTCGCTTCTGTCTGCAAATCCCAACCAATTCATAGGCGTGCGGCGGGCGCAAGAGCAACACTCACCGGCAATCAACAGCAATGGCGCGCAGAAACTGCCCAAAATGGCGGCACTCTTCAATCCGAATGCCCAGAAGTTGCGCAACGTGGTTCGGATCGGTCCGCAGCGAAGCCGGTTTCGACGTCGAATCGCGGCAGGACATCGCACCATCGTTTCGACCGGACGCGCGCAGAATGCGATCAGCCGCCTTTTAACAGGGAACCAAGCGCCGCGTGCGGCATTTGGTTCAAACCTGCGTCCAAAAGGAGAGTTTGCGTGCGTCGTTTATCAGTTTTTCTGGCCTGTTGTGCCAGCATCATTACCGTTCCTGTCGTTGCACAGGAAACCGAAGAGCCTTTCACTGGCGGTTATGTGTCAGGGCAGATCGGTTACGAACTCCAGAGCAATGACATCGGATCGTCGATTGAGTTCGATCGCAACAATGATGGTGTGTTTGGCGATACGGTGCTCACCTCAACCGGCGCTAACGCGTTTTCGCCGGGTTTCTGCAATGGCAAGGCCCAGCGCGTGACCAATGATTTCTGTGAAAACGATCGCAGCCGCGTGTCCTATTATGGCCGTGTCGGGTTCGACAAGCAGATGGGAAATCTGGTCGTCGGCGCGTTCGGCAGCTTCGGCAAGCCCGGTATCACCGATTATGTTTCGGCATTTTCGACAACACCTGCGAACTATGTCTTTGTCCGCAAGATCAACTGGGAAGCATCGGCACAGGCGCGTGCCGGGTTTGCGGTCAAGAACACGCTCTTTTATCTGACCGGCGGATTGGGCTACGCCAATGTCGATCATCGGTTCACGACATCGAATACGGCCAATGCGTTTGCGTTGAGCGGCGACGAACGTGAGTTCGGGTTTATCGGCGGTGGCGGACTCGAACAGAAGATCGGCGAGAATATTTCGATCGGCGTCGAATACAGCTATCACCAGTATAAGGACAATGAGTTCACCGTCCGCACGACGCAGGGGACAGCCGGACCAACCAATCCTTTCATCCTGCCACCCGATACATCGGGCACGACGTTCCGCCGCAGCGATGATCAGTTCCGGTGGCACAGTTTGCGGGCCGGAGTCACATTCCGCTTCTGATGGCATTCGAAGTCCGGGCGGGCACTCGGCCTGCCCGGACTTTTTTGCTGCCTGATACCGGCATTCAACTCTCAACTATGATTGGCGGCCCCGATCCGGGCGGTTCGCTCTCTGTGGAAATTTGCGGGCTTGGCAAATGACCGCCGATGCGAGCCAAAAAAAGGCCCCCGCGCTGTGTTAAGCGCAGGGGCCATGAAGGAACGACAGCCGGCCAAGCGGGGGGATACGGGTCGGCTGTCTCAGCAGTAATAATCTCATTGTCGCGCAAAAGTTCCCGTGACCCGAATATCGGTCAGATGCCGGCCAAATACCGGTCAGCCATATATCCACAAATCGTTGCGATCGAAATTTTCCGACGCAAAATGCCAGTTGAGCTGCTTGCTGGTAACCGCTTTCAGATACGCTTCGCGATCGTTGCGATAATCGACATAATGGGCGTGTTCCCAGACGTCGATCACGAGCAAGGGCACCCATGGCTGCCCAACCGCTGTTTCAGCGTCG
>JANOQL010000430.1:0-2665 GCA_031414835.1 Sphingomonadales bacterium
CGCGCTTCTGCCATCACACGGTCCGATGTCTGGTGCACAGGCTGCATCGACGAAATGATGCCGTTTCTGCCGAGCCGAGGCAGATCGACCGGATCGACCACCTGAACATGCTCGATCCGCCAGCGCCGGTCACCGGGGTAGGTGCTGCTCAACTCCTCGATGGCATCGAGCGCCTGCGCATTCGCCGCATCGCCGATGGCGTGGATCGCGACCTGAAACCCGTCGAGCGACGTCCGCACCATCAGGTTCCTGAGTTTGGCATCGTCGGCAAAGGTCAACCCGCGTTCGCCAGCCTTGTCGGCATAGGGTGCCTTCAGATACGCGCCGCGCGACCCCAGCGCGCCATCGAGGTACAGCTTGACCCCGCCCAACCGCAGCCTGTCGTTGTACAGCCACGGCGTTGGCGAACCGCCACCGATCGCCGCCATCGGCTCAACCCCTGCTGCATAGCCAAAGACGCGGACATACAGCGTGCCGCGATCGCCTGCGCGACGGTATGACAGCCAGTCATCGAGGCTGGTGCCCATATCGGCGATGCCGGTGATCCCGTCTTTGAGCAGAAGCGTCTGCGCTTCGGCCAGCGCCGCGTCACGATCCTTCGCGGTCGGTTGCGGCACGGCCTTGGCCATCAGCTCCATCGCCGCATCGACGAACACGCCCGACGGATTTGCGCCGGTTTTTTCGATCCGTCCGCCTGCGGGCGAAACGCTCTTCGCGGTGATGCCTGCCGCGCGCATCGCGGCGCTGTTCGCCCAGCCTGCATGGCCATCGACACGATCAAGCCAGACCGGCCGGTCACCGACGGCCGCATCGAGATCGGCGGCGGTCGGGAAGCGCCCGAGGTTCCACGCTTCCTGATTCCACCCACTCCCGACAATCCAGCGGCGATTGGGGTTGGCATCGGCATAGGCCTTGATCTTCGCCAGCGCATCGGAAAGCGACGTCGTGGCTGACAGGTCGAGCGTCAGCAGCTGGAACCCCAGCCCCATCACATGCCCGTGCGCATCGATGAAGCCGGGCAGCATCGTCTTGCCCTTGGCATTGTAGAGATAATCGAGCCGTTCGGGGCGCTTGTCCTTCGATTGGAGCAGTTTGACGATCTTGCCGTCCTTGCCGATCTGAAGCGCTGTGAAGCGCTGCACTTTGCCTTCGGCATCGAGCGTGATGCCGTTGACGTTATCGACGATGCCGTCAGCGAAGGCTGGGCAGGGCAGGGTGAGTGCCGCGAGCGCTGCAATTACAGTCCTCACGGCTTTGCCAATCTGCGGATGAACGCGCTGGTATCCTGCCTGCCGCCGCCCATGTGCTGGACCTCGGCGAACAGCTGGTCGATCATCGCCGCGAGCGGGAGCGTCGCGCCATTGGTCCGCGCTTCGTCGATGGCGAGCCCCAGATCCTTGCGCATCCAGTCGACCGCGAAGCCGAAATCGAATTCCTCGCGAACCATCGTGTCCCAGCGATTAGTCATCTGCCAGCTCGAGGCCGCGCCGCCAGAGATTGCTTCGAACACTTTGGCCAGATCGAGATTCTCTGCCTGCGCGAACCGCATCCCTTCGGACAGCGAGGCGATGATCCCGGCGAACGTCACCTGGTTGACCATCTTCGCCAGCTGACCCGCACCCGTCGATCCGATGTGGACGATCTTCGAAGAATAGGCCGCCATGATCGGCGTCGCTTCGTCGATGGCCTTGGCGCGGCCGCCGCACATCAGGGTCAACGTGCCATTTTCGGCACCGATCTGCCCGCCCGTCACTGGCGCGTCGATCGGCTGGATATATTTATCCTTCGCTTCGACCGCGAGCTGCCGCGCGATCTTGGCCGAAACGGTGGTGTGATCGATGAACAGGCTGCCTTTCTTCATCGTCCGGAACGCGCCATCGCGGGACAGGGTGACAGCCGCGAGGTCGTCATCGGCGCCGACGCAGGTGATCACCGCATCGGCACCACCTGCCGCCTCTGCGGGGCTAGGCGCGGTCTGCCCGCCATTCGCCGCGACCCACGCGTCTGCTTTTGCCTGTGTGCGGTTGTACACGGTCATCTCATGCCCCGCCGCAGCCAGATGGCGCGCCATCGCACCCCCCATGATGCCAAGCCCGATAAATGCGATTTTTGCCATGAGGAAAGCATAGGGAAGGTTTCCCAGACGCGCCAGATGGTCTAGCGCGACAAATATGGCCGATGGGGATGCTTTGCCGATCACGCTTGCCGATGTGCGCGCCGCGCATGATCGTGTGCGCGGTCGTGTGGTGCGCACGCCGACGTTGCATCCGAAAACGCTCTCGGCGATCACCGGGGCCGAAGTCTGGCTGAAGTTCGAGAATCTCCAGTTCACCGCCGCGTACAAGGAACGCGGCGCGATCAACCGGCTGAGCCAGCTTGGCGATAACGCGCGCAAGGCCGGCGTGATCGCGGCGTCTGCGGGAAACCACGCGCAGGGACTGGCCTATCATGGCGGGCAGATGGGCATCCCCGTGACGATTGTGATGCCAGTGACGACACCGATCGTGAAAGTGCAGCAAACGCGCAGCCACGGGGCCAACGTCGTCCTGATCGGCAACACGTTCGAAGCGGCCTATGCGCACGCTTGCCAGCTCGAAACCGAACAGGGGCTGACGTTCGTGCATCCGTTCGACGATCCGGCGATCATGGCGGGGCAGGGGACTGT
>JANOQL010000431.1:0-2432 GCA_031414835.1 Sphingomonadales bacterium
GTATAGCCTGCAACAAGCCCTTCGATATTGACCGTTGGCTGCGACGCCAGCCGCTCGAGCGCCTGCGGTAACGGCAGATCGTCGATCCACATCGGCACGCCCATCGACGCTTTCATATCGGCATCGTTCGATGCTTTGGCATTGGCGGCGATCAGCGCCTTCTCACGCGCCGAAAGCGGCCGAACATTGTCGAACCAGCCATCAATGGCTGGCGTATTGCCATCGGCACTGACCAAAGTTTGCAGCGCCTGCACCAGCCGCCACGACGGCGAATCGACCATGGCCTTGTAGCTCGAATGCAGATCCTTGGCCGGGCCGCGCCCCCATTTGGTGCCGCTGGCAACGAGTTCGAGTTCGATCATCCCCTTCGACCCGAGATTGACGCTGACATTGCCCTGCTTGTCCTGCCACGACGCCGGAATGATGATGCCTTCGCAGCGTTTGAGCGCGGCGAGGACATCGGGCCGGGTCGCGGCATCGCGGAAATTGGGCGAGCCGACCTCTTCTTCGCCCTCGGCCAGCAGCACGAGATTGACCGGCAGTTTGACCCCCGCCGCCCGAAACGCATGGAGCGCGGCTAGGAAGGTCGCTTGTGGCCCCTTCTGGTTGACGGCACCGCGCCCGACGATGGCTTTGCCCCAGCCCGGCTTGTCGACGATCCGCGCCTCGAGTGGTGGCGATGACCATTCGGCAGCGTCATACTGTTTCACGTCGTACATGAAGTAGATGCCCATCGTCCGCTTGGCCCCTGCATCGAGCGTTGCGAACACCGACGGATGGCCCTTGGTCGGGACGTTCTGAACCTTCTGGAACCCGGCGTCGCGCGCGAGGGCGGCCATATAGTCAGCCCCCTTCTGCATATCTCGGTTTTCGGCGGCAATCGAGGGGAGCGCGATCCAGTCCTGGATCGATTTGATCGCAGCGTCGTTGCCTCGCTCGATTGCAGCCATCAGGCGTTTGGCGTCACTCGACTGGGCGAATGTTACCGAGGGCGTGGCGAGCAGGCTTGCGCCGACAAGGCCTTGAGTGAGGACGTCTCTGCGGGTGGGTGTCAAATGATCCTCCGTATAGGCTGGGCCCGTCGGGCCGAAGGCGACGGAAGGTCAACCCCTGCCTTCTTTGCTTCTAGGTCGCCGCGGCCCTTCGACTGCCTGCTAGGGCAGGCGCTCAGGATAAACTACGCCGCGTCGTCAGTCGTTGCTCCGCACGCTGGCCGGGCTTGCGCGAGAGCTGAATAGCACCGCTATTCCGTGTCCGCGCTGCGCCTAGTGCTGAATAGCCTTCACAATATCCTCGACCATCTTCTTGGCATCGGCGAGCAGCATCATCGTCTGGTCCATATAGAACACATCATTATCGACGCCTGCATAGCCGACTCCGCCCATGCTGCGCTTGATGAACATCACCGTTTTGGCCTTTTCGACATCGAACACCGGCATGCCGTAGATTGGCGATGATTTGTCGGTTTTGGCCGCCGGGTTCACGACGTCGTTCGCGCCGATGATGAACGCCACGTCGGTTTGCGCGAACTCGCTGTTGATGTCCTCAAGCTCGAACACCTCGTCATAGGGCACATTGGCCTCGGCGAGCAGCACGTTCATATGCCCCGGCATCCGGCCTGCGACAGGGTGGATCGCATATTTGACGCGGACGCCTTCCTTCTTCAGCACATCACCCATTTCGCGCAGGATGTGTTGCGCCTGCGCCACCGCCATGCCGTAACCGGGAACGATGATGACCTGTTCGGCCTCCTTGAGCAGGAACGCGGCGTCTTCGGCCGATCCGCGTTTCCACGGCCGGTCGGTCTTGGCAGCGCCGCCGCTGGTATCGGCCACAGCACCGAAGCCGCCAGCGATCACGCTGATGAAGCTACGGTTCATCGCCTTGCACATGATGTAGCTCAGGATCGCACCCGAACTACCAACAAGCGCGCCGGTGATGATCATCGCGCTGTTTTCGAGCGTGAACCCCATCGCCGCCGCCGCCCAGCCCGAATAGCTGTTGAGCATCGACACGACGACCGGCATGTCTGCGCCGCCGATCGGGATGATCAGCAAGAAGCCGATGGCAAAGCTCAATACCGTGATCGTCCAGAACACCCACGGCGCCTGTTCGACGGTGAAGAAACCGACCAGCCCGAGGATCGCAGCGATCGTGCCGAGATTGATGATGTGCCGCCCCGGCAGCATGATCGGCGATCCCGACATATTCCCGTTGAGCTTGGCAAACGCGATGACCGAGCCTGAGAATGTGATCGCGCCGATGGCCACGCCCAAGCCGAGTTCGACGGCACTTGCCGCCTTGATCGGCAATTGCATCAGCGGGTCCATCGAATGCCGCGTGACATCGACAATCCCGAACGACTGCGGATCAAGATACGCCGCCGCGCCAACGAGCACTGCCGCAAGCCCGACGAGCGAGTGGAACGCCGC
>JANOQL010000432.1:0-5343 GCA_031414835.1 Sphingomonadales bacterium
AATACCGACCGATCAAAATATCGGCAGCGCAAGGCCTGTTTACAAGCGGCTCAATCGCCGACGCCGGGCTCGGGCGAAAAGAACTTTTCGAACTTGCCTTCAGCACCCTTGTGATCGTCTGCATCGTCAGGCGTCTGATCGTTCTTGCGCGTGACGTTGGGCCAGCTTGCGGAAAACTGGTTGTTGAGCTCAAGCCATTTTTCGAGGCCCGACTCCGTATCCGGGAGGATCGCCTCGGCAGGGCACTCAGGCTCGCAAACACCGCAATCGATGCACTCGCTCGGGTTAATGACGAGCATGTACTCGCCTTCGTAAAAGCAATCGACGGGGCACACCTCGACGCAATCCATATATTTGCACTTGATGCAGGCTTCGGTCACCACATACGTCATCGTGTCGTCCTTCGTGCGCGTTTCGAGAGCCGGTTAAGCGAGGCTTCCGTTTGCGTCAATCGCATCTTGGGTTGCCACGAGTGAATAACAGCTTTCAGCTTCCGGGGCAGGCCCGCGGCGCACCGGCAGGGATTCGATGCGGATCGTCATGATCTGACCGCGCGCCACAGTGGTGATCATCTGCCCGATGCGGACCCGGCAATGCGCGCTTCCGGGGCGATTTTTGTCAATTCTTATTGCACCGTATTCGACTATCTGCCTTGCGATGCTACGCGTCTTGGCCAGCCTGACGAACCAGAGAAACTTGTCGATGCGGATCGACTGCTCGTTCAAGCGCGATGCTTTTGGCCAATGGCTTCGGAATGTGCGGATGCTGCCGATCGACTGCGTAATCCGCGCCATTTCCACCGGCCCTCGACGGGCTGGCCAACAGGTATGAAGCCCATCGCGCGCAACATCGCAACAAATGTCCGTTCTCCAATCCCTATTGACGTTGCCAGCGCTCGATCTGGCACGAAATTTGGCCCGTGCTGCCGCTGAAAGTGCAGCGCCTGAGCAATCCGTTCGGCCAGATCGCCACGCAGATACTGGTCGGCAAGCGGCACGAATCCCGCATCGAGCACGGCGGCTCGAAGCGTCTCTTGGGGCCGGTCGATCAGCGTTAGTCCAGGCATGGGCAGGGGCGGCATTGGCTGGTTTCTGTAGGCGGCAAGCAAGGCCAACCGTAGTCGCATGGCACCGGGTTTCAGCATGGCGGGGTGAAAAATGCTGAGCGTCCCGAGCACGACGCCTGTCTGACGGAGGTGGCGGCGTTCCTCAACAGACAGCGGGGCAATGGCATCGTCGATCTGAATTCGCAGCGCAGTGCCGCCATCATCAGCGAGCCGCGCCAAAAGAGCGCGAAGATTGGCAGCGACGGCAATGTCGAACGCAGCTTCATGCATTTTGCACAGCGGCTTCAGCCGCGTCGCGACCAATTCCGCCACGGCGATTGCAAGTCGCTTGGCCAGACGGTCCCTGATCGCGACATCGATTTTGGCGAGTTCTGGCGCAAGCCTGATCACTGGCGCAATCAGCTGGCGGCCGCGCCCCAAACCAGCGATTTTCACGCCATCGCATATGATTGAAGGTATTTCCCCGGGGCTGGTGTCGATTGAGATGGCATTGGTGGATATTTCTGCCCATTTCGCGGCTCGCAATGTCAGCGAGTCGGCCCATGCACGCTCGGCAACCACAATCAGCGCACGCTGGCCAGGCGTCGTGCCGATCCTGTCTGGGTGAAAAGAGAGTCCCTCGATTTCCCCGACCACTTCGCCAAGAACGCTAACGCATCCGTCGTGGTCGAAGCGCACATCGGAACGGCTTGGCTCGATCCGCCCGGCACCGCGGCGCAACGCCCGCTTTTCCACGAAGCGTTCGACCAGTCGTTTGTGCAGGGTTTCTGATAAACGCTCCTCGATCTCATCGGTCCGCGCGATCCAGTGAGAACGGTTGTCGATCCAGTCGGCGCGGTTTGCGGCATATGCCCAGGTGCGGACGCCTGCAAGCCGCGAAGTCAGCTGTCCGATATCGCCTGCCACATTATCAAGTCGGGAGGTTTCGGCTTGCAATACCGCTTGCGGAACCCGGTTCGATCCGCTGCCGATGTGACCAAAAATGCGCGCAACCAGCTGCGCATGATGTTCGGAACCGCTATTTCGAAAATCGGGCAAACCGCAGGCATCCCACAGTCTTTTAGTGCTTACCGCTGACCAGTTCCACGATGCGACTGTCTGGCTCGCCATCACGGCATTCAAGACCTTGAGATCGTCCGACGGTGGCGCAAGCCGCAATTCGCGCCGCAACGGAATTTCGATCAACGAAGCGGCCAGAGTATCAGGACTGGCAAAATCAAGATCGCGGTTGCGCCAATACAGCCAGTCGCGGGGTTCGAAGCGGTGCTCCTCGATCCGCTCAATCTCTTCTGGAAAAAAAACATTGCGCTCACCCGGAAGCGCCAATGTGCAGAAACTGCCATCGCGCTGATGTCGCCCCGCGCGGCCTGCGATCTGCGCCATTTCATCGACGCGCAGCCGCCTCGTCCGTTGACCATCGAACTTGGTGAGGCTCGCGAACGCAACAAGGTCGATATCCATATTGAGACCCATGCCGATTGCATCGGTTGCCACGATGTAATCGACCTCGCCCGATTGATACATGGCGACTTGCGCATTGCGCGTGGCAGGCGAAAGGCTTCCCATCACGATCGCAGCCCCGCCGCGCGCACGCCGCAGTTGTTCGGCGATTTCATAAACATCGTCAGCTGAAAATGCGATGATCGCGGTGCGAGGCGGCAATCGAGAGAGCTTTTGCGGCGCGGCATAGCTCAGCTTTGAAAAACGCGGTCGGGTGGTCACGTCGCAGTCCGCCACCAGCCGTCGGATCGTCCGCGCGACGTTCATCGAACCGAGCAGCATCGTTTCTTCTCGTCCACGAAGATTGAGAATGCGATCGGTGAAGATATGGCCGCGTTCGGGGTCTGTCGCGATCTGAACCTCGTCCACAGCGGCAAATGCGGTGTCGATATCGGTTGGGGCTGATTCTGTAGTGCATAGAAAATACCGAGCCTGCGGCGGCGAGATCCGTTGTTCTCCGGTAATCAGCGCGACCGAAGATTCGCCCTTGATCCGGACGACGCGGTCAAAGGCTTCGCGCGCAAGCAGGCGCAGAGGAAATGCCATGATCCCCGACGAATGCCCGCACATCCGTTCGATCGCGAGATGGGTCTTTCCCGTATTGGTAGGGCCAAGGACGGCCTTCACAGGTTCGGTCATCACGCCTGATGTCAGCTAGCTGCCGGGAAATTCAAGCGGAAATGCAGTCCGAGGCAAATTCACGCCGGATTGCTGCATCGTAATTTGACATTAACCTTAAGCCGTCAGAAGAAAACCAGCGCAGGTACCGAATAAAAAGGGCGGGTCGCGGACTTGTATCAGCAAAGCGAATTTGGATTTGGACAAAGCAGCGGCATAGCAGCGCTGTCGCGTGCCAACATCGTGCGTGAGCTACCAAAACCCAGTTTTGGCGAAAAAGCCGCGCGAAGACCGATATTCATCGATCTCGTTCCCGATCTTGGCCTCGATATCGGTTCGGCAACTTGGTTCCGCGGAGCCGTAAGTTGTTTGATCCTGTGCGGCGCAGCAATCGCTCTTCTGCCGGAACGCCCTCAGATTGGAACAGCCGAAGCGCCCGCTTTGAGCAGTGGGCAGTGGGAAGAACGCCGCGCGCTTGCAATCTCACCCTTGGCAAATGGCGCTGATAGCGGAAAGAGAATGGCAGCAGGCGATGCCGTCACCGCGATCAGCGGCACTCCAGAACGTCCCAATATCGATCTTGTCGCAACAATGGGGCAGGGCGATGGCTTCAGCCGGGTGCTTGAGCGCGCAGGTGTTGGTCGAAATGACGCCGCGACGGTAACACGGCTTGTTGCGCAAGTTACACCCCTATCGTCGATCGAGCCCGGCACAGTGTTCAAGCTGACGCTGGGGCGACGAGCAAATTCCCGCCAAGTCCGGCCGCTCGACCGCATCGCGCTGCGTGCGCGGTTCGACATGAATATCGAAATTGTCCGCGGGCAGCAGGGTCTGGCCATCCGGCGGCTGCCCGTTGCGGTCGATAGCGCGCCGATCCGGATACAGGGTCGGGTCGGTGACAGCCTTTATCGTGCGGCGCGGGCGGCCGGGGTTCCTTCGTCAGTCGCACAAGAGTATATCCGGGTTATTGCCAGCAAGGTGTCGTTTGGAAACGACGTCGGTGCTACTTCGCGATTCGATCTTGTTGTCGAACATCAGCGGGCTGAAACAGGCGAAGTCCGGTTTGGAAAACTGTTGTTCGCCTCGATGGACAATGGTGGCCGCAAGACGCAATTGCTCCCTTGGACAATCAACGGCAAGCTGGAATGGCTCGATCCCAAAGGGCTTGTCCAAAGCCGTCGCACATCGGGTGCACCCGTTGCCAATGCGCGTCTGACGTCGGGCTTCGGGATGCGCTTTCATCCGCTATTACGCTATACCCGAATGCATCAGGGTGTGGATTACGCCGCACCATATGGCGCGCCAATCTTCGCGGTGGCAGATGGTGTCGTGCAGCACGCCGGTTGGCATGGCGGTCACGGAAAGATGGTCAAACTTGCGCATGGCAACGGGCTCGGCACTGGCTATGCCCATATGAGTCGCATCGCAGTCGCCTCAGGATCGCGCGTCAGGCAAGGCGAAGTCATCGGGTACGTCGGATCCACCGGAATCTCGACAGGGCCACATCTGCATTTCGAGGCATATCGCAATGGCAGTGCGGTCAACCCGCGCAGATTTGCTTTCGTTGCTCCGGCTGCGCTGAGTGGGCAGCAGCTCGCGTCATTCAAAGCGCGGTTGAACTGGTTGACAAACTTGCCGGTCAGCGGTCGTAAGGATGGCGGTTGACGATGGCGCGGCGTCGGGTAATGGCATCCGGAGCCATTGCCGGCTTAGCTCAGTTGGTAGAGCACCTGATTTGTAATCAGGGGGTCACGAGTTCGAATCTTGTAGCCGGCACCACTCCATTCTGGTCAAGCAATCAATAATCGTCGTGGAGGCGGACAACATTCGCTTGGACGAGCTGTGATTCCAGATTTTCGGGATGCACAAATTTTTCCGAAAACCACGGATATTCTTCATCATCAAAGCACTCACGAAGCCAGTCTACCGTCTGGCGCAAGGCCAGCGCATTTTTCATGCTTGCATCATAAGACAACCAAAGATTGAATTTGAGCTGAAAAGCGATGTCGACGGGTCGTACTTTTCGAGTGATGGCCCTCACATAGGTGGGCAAAGCGCCAATACCTGCTCCATCTGCAACAGCGCGATACAGCGAATGGCTGGTGTTCACGGTAATCTGAATGAGTTGAGAGGCAGCCTTCTCGCCAAGGAACAACGAC
>JANOQL010000433.1:0-3294 GCA_031414835.1 Sphingomonadales bacterium
ATCGAAAAGGATTACGGTGTCGATCACGTCGATCTGGTGCTGGCGACAGGCTATTTGACCCGTCTGATCGATAACGTCCGCGTCGTGCACCATCTCGCAAAATTCCACCCGGAGATATTGGCCGAGTTCCAGAAGATCGCGCAGATTCGGGCGGCGGCTTGAGCCGAAATCGGCCGTTTTTGCTGCGCTCAAACCGACGAAGCGCGGTGCATGTCGGGGACTTGGCCGCGTCGGTGCGTAGCTTGGCTTTCGTTGCGGTTGCCGCGTTTTCAGACACCCTTTCCTGACCGCACGCGGTCGCGCGTCAATGTCCGGCCCGCGCCGGTTCGCTACCCTCACCCGTGTAGGACATGACGCCCGCCCTTTTCCGTGCGGTCTATCGAGGGGTGCAACGCGCCAAACCCAAACGAAAGGACATTCATCATGGCACGCACCAACACGACCACGACCACGACCACCGAAACCAACGCGCCCGCGTTCCAAGCCTGGCATGTCACCAACAAGGGCGACAATGCGTTCTGGACCAAATTCGGAGCCGCATGGCACCACCGCGACGGCAAGGGACTCTCGCTGCAACTCTCGGTCATCCCGATGAACGGTCAGATCGTGCTTCGTCAGCCGCTTTCGACGACCGACGATCAAGGGGCGCGCGCATAGCGCGCCCCTGCGCCGGACTTAGCAAAATCGCCTTTCGAGCTATCGACTTCCCTATTACTTAGTGATAGGGAAAAGGTATGCGGGTGTTCAAAGGCAAACAGTTCAGCCGTTGGGCGACCGGAGAAGCGATCAGCGATGACGACCTTTGCCAAGCAGCAGCCGAGGCATTCGCGGGTCAATATGATGCCGATCTGGGCGGCTATCTGTTCAAGAAGCGGATTGCCCGCAGCGATGGCGGAAAGTCTGGAGGCTATCGGACGATATTGGGTTTCAGAAAGTCGGACTCGAAACGGATTTTCTTTCTCTACGGGTTTCCCAAGAATATGCGGGCGAACATCACAACGAGGGAACGGAGCGCGCTTAGTGCGAACGCTTCAGCATTGGTAGATGCGACCGACCGGCAGATTGACGACCTGAAAGTCAGAGGAACGATTGTGGAAATGGAGTGCGGGAAATGAGCGACATACTGGATATGGCCCATGACATGGCCAAGGATCTCCATGCCGTCGGGGCTATGGATGCGATCACGATGCGAATGATGGACGAGCTGTGCCTGCCGAAGAAGCGGACATTCAGCGCCGCCGATGTCCGACGTATCCGGGGCCGGACGCGGATGAGCCAGCCCATTTTTGCTGTCATGGTGGGCGTTGGCGCAAGCACCGTCGCACAGTGGGAGCAAGGCAACAAGAAACCGAGCGGGGCGTCGGCGCGCTTGCTCGACGTCATCGACCGCAAGGGCATCGAAGCGATTGCGTAATGGGCGTAGCGGAGCGTTCCCGCCACGCCTAAGCCATGCACTCACGTTCGAGCAACGCTGCCCAAGCGCATAAGGCTTCCGCCCGATCCTCGAATATCTCCGACTTGTTGTAAATCCGGCTGATCTTGGACGTCGTGGCGGTCGCAACATGGTTGAGGATCCGGTCGGCAACCGCCTGATTGATCTTCAACTTGTCGCAAGCCAGCGTCGTAAATGTCGTCCGCAGGTCATGCACCGTCCAGTGCGGCATGTCTGACTGTTCGGTTCCAGCTTCGCGTTCTGCTGCGCGCCGGTTGATGGCAATCGTCTTGTCCAGCCTTCGTTTAGCTTTGGTGAAGCCCGAAACCGGCGTGTCGCTCGTGATGCTGAAGACGTAAATGCTCGACGGCGGCCGAGCCGGATCGGCAAGGACATTCTTGATGATCGACCGCGCCAGCGGTGACAACGCCACACGAAGCGCATGACCGTTTTTGGTTCGTGCCGACGGCAACGTCCAGACCGCCCCACCGGGGTTGTCGTCGTTGCCCAGGTCGAGTTCGTTCAAGGTCATAGCGGCGAGTTCTTCGCGGCGCATCGGTATCGTAATGAGCAGATGATAGAGCGGGCCGAAAGGGTAGCCCAGCGACGACGCAGCGACCCAGATTTCACGCAGTTCCGCAATCGAGTGGCGGCGGTCGCGCTCATTTTCCTTGGCGGGCTTTTTGATAGTGGCGGCAGGGCTAGCGTCGATAATTTCCTCGACGACGCACCAATTGAAGAACGCCTTCGCATACGCAAGGCCACGGTTCGCCGCCATCGGCGCTTTGATCGCGTGGTTGCGGATAGGTTCCGCCACGTCAGCACGGACAATCGAAGCAATGTCGCGATCCGCGAGCGAACGCAAAATGCCGGAATTGCCATCGAGCGCACGCCGCACCGCGTCACCGTGCCGCAATTGGCTGAGCTTCATTGCCTGATATTGATCGAGGACATTGCTCACGGTTCTGCGGCGGGCCGCAGCTTGCGCCGCTTGGCGCACCGCTTCGCGTTTGGTTTCGTTGGGATCGATCCCCTGTGCAACTTCGAGCTTTTTGGCTTGAGCTGCTTTGCGCGCATCCGAGATGCCCATCGACGGCCAAACACCGAGCTTGATGCGGCTGCGCTTGCCATTCGCCAATCGCGTCCCGAGCATCCATGTTGCTGAGCGCTCGCCTGCACGAATACGAAGCCCGGTTTCCCGGTCGTCGATCAGCTCGAATTGCTTGCCCGCGACGCTGCGCGCGCGCATGACCAACGCATCAATCGAGTGTTTGTTTAGGGCCTCGGAGGCGGTTCGTTTCATGGAGCCAATTCCTATAGGCTCCATATAGGCTCCATCGAATCGCAGGGCAACTTAATATGAAATCTGAACGACGTTGATCGAAGGTGAACATGGCCCGCTGACTATATCTTTATAAAACAAGTATATAAACAATCCGGTAACGGACATGAACGAGCAAATTTGAACGACAATGAACACCCAAGGAATGGCACTTGAACAAACTCTTAATCAGCGGGTCCTTGGTTCGAACCCAAGTGTGTCCACCATATTTGTCAATCACTTGCTTGTTGTGGCGACGATGCTGCGCTGGACATGCGACGCATCAAAATGCGAACCTCGGAAATTTGAGCACATTGTTTTTCGGGTCCCGGTTGCCAGTGCGCTCGTGCAGCCACCAGCCGACATAATGTTGTCACTCCACTGTCACCCTTCCGACACGCAAACTGCGCATTGCTGTCATGCAGCATGGCTAGGGCGACCCCGTCAAACGAAGGGGAATTCATATGCGCTACATCATCGCGACGTTGCTTGCCGGAACGGCACTATCGATTGCGCCCGCTCATGCGCAGGCGCCTGCGGA
>JANOQL010000434.1:0-1522 GCA_031414835.1 Sphingomonadales bacterium
ATCTTCTTCCGTGGACGCGGCACGATTGCGGTCGACGATGTCAACCGGATGAAGGGGTGATTTTGTGACCCTTTCGATTAAGCTCATCGTGTTCCTGCCGCTGTTCGCAGCCATTGTGGCAGGCCTTGGCGGGCGGGCGATTGGCAAGTTTGCCTCAAAGATCATCACCACAGGCGCGCTGTTTACATCGTGCGCGCTGTCATGGCCGATCTTTATCGCGTTCCTTGGCGGCGATGCGCAAAGCACGCTGGTGCCGGTGCTCGACTGGATCCGGTCGGGCGATATGGTCGTCGGCTGGAGCCTGCGCGTCGATACGCTGACGGCGGTCATGCTGGTGGTCGTCACCAGCGTGTCGAGCCTCGTCCACCTCTACAGCTGGGGCTATATGGACGAAGACCCGAGCCAGCCGCGCTTCTTCGCGTATCTCAGCCTCTTCACCTTCGCGATGCTGATGCTGGTGACGGCGGATAGCCTCGTCCAGATGTTCTTCGGCTGGGAAGGCGTGGGTCTCGCGTCATATCTGCTGATCGGATTCTGGTATCACAAGCCGAGCGCGAACGCCGCCGCGATCAAGGCGTTCGTTGTTAACCGCGTCGGCGATTTCGGGTTTTCGCTCGGGATTTTCGGATGCTTCCTCGTGTTCGGGACGGTGTCGATCCCTGAGATGCTCGCGGTCGCGCCGGGTTATGCGGGCAGCACAATCGGCTTCCTCGGGATGCGCATCGATACGATCACGGTGCTGTGCATCCTGCTGTTCATCGGCGCGATGGGCAAATCGGCGCAATTGGGGCTCCACACCTGGCTACCCGATGCGATGGAGGGGCCGACGCCTGTCTCCGCGCTGATCCATGCCGCGACGATGGTGACGGCAGGCGTGTTCATGGTCTGCCGCCTCTCGCCCTTGTTCGAGCTTTCGACCGTGGCGACCAATGTCGTGACGTATGTGGGGGCCGCGACCGCGCTCTTCGCAGCGACGGTCGGCACAACGCAGTGGGATATCAAACGCGTGATCGCCTATTCGACCTGTTCGCAGCTGGGATATATGTTCTTCGCGGCAGGCGTCGGGGCTTACAACGTCGCGATGTTCCATCTGTTCACCCACGCATTTTTCAAGGCGCTGCTGTTCTTGGGCGCAGGCAGCGTGATCCATGCGATGCACCATGAACAGGACATGCGTTATTACGGCGGCCTGCGCAAAAGCATCCCGCTGACGTTTTATGCGATGCTGGCAGGCACGCTCGCGATCACTGGCGTGGGCATCATCGGCGTGTTTGGATTTGCGGGGTTCTATTCGAAGGATGCGATCATCGAGGCGGCGTTTGCGAGCGGGACCGAGGCAGGCGGGATCGCCTTTGCGGTTGCGGTGTTCGCGGCATTGCTGACGAGTTTTTATTCGTGGCGGCTGATGTTCCTCACCTTCTGGGGCAAGCCGCGCTGGGCGCAGAGCGAGCATATCCAGCATGCTGTGCATGACGCGCAGGCGCACGTGCACGATGACGGCACCGCAGGCTATCACCCGCAC
>JANOQL010000435.1:0-14782 GCA_031414835.1 Sphingomonadales bacterium
TGGCGGTAGAAATCTAGTCCGGTGGCGCTAAGTCTTTTCTACCGGCACAAAATTGGCACTGTTGAAACCATCGGTGACACTTGCCGACGCAGTGTGGCCAATTTGCTTGGAATTTGCGCCCAAGTTTCTCCGCGGTTATCCGTGGTATCCAAGAGAAAATGCAGAGGTGCAGCTAGGTGTCTGTTTTTGCTAGTGTGTAACGGGATCCTTGATCAGCGCATTCTTGGTTCGAAACCACCTGCGCCTTGCATTCCTTCGAATACTTCCAATCATCCAATGCAATTGGATCGCTAGGCGTGGCCGACCATGCCGTGAGTGACGATCCCGCCGTGCAGGCGCAACTCAACCGGCTGACGATGCTATCGCCTGGCCGCGATGTGCTTGGGCTGGAACGGATCGCTGCGCTGCTCGACAGGCTTGGCAATCCGCATCGCGCGCTTCCCCCTGTGTTTCATGTTGCAGGGACCAATGGCAAAGGATCGACCTGCGCTTTCTTGCGTTCTGCGATTGAGGCCAGCGGGCTTACTGCGCATGTTTATACCAGCCCGCATCTGGTTCGGTTCAACGAACGTATCCGCTTGGCGGGCCATTTGATTTCGGATGCCGATCTGGCAACGCTACTGTCCGAAGTGCTCGACTGTTCAGCCGACATTGCACCGAGTTTTTTCGAAGCGACGACAGCCGCTGCATTTCTCGCCTTTTCGCGAACACGCGCTGACGCCGCCATTATCGAGGTCGGACTGGGCGGCAGGCTCGATGCCACAAATGTGATCGAACGCCCCCAGGTTTGCGGCATCGCTGCGCTGGGCATCGACCATGAGGCGTTCCTGCTCGATCCTGCGAACGGACCGGATTGGCCGCCGTTCGAACGGATCGCTTGGGAGAAGGCCGGGATCGCCAAGCAAGGCGTGCCGTTGGTCTGCCTTGCCCAGCCTCCCGAAGTTGTCGCCGCGATCGAGCGCGCCGTCCATGCGCGTGGTGCGACGCTCCATCTCGAAGGCCGCGACTGGCATATCGACGACCGCATGACGCATGGCCTCGTTGGCGCATTCCAGAAACGCAACGCAGCGCTCGCAGCTGAAATGCTACGGGCCGATCATTTTCTCGATGAAGACAGCATTGCCGCCGGACTGATGAGCGCACGCTGGCCGGGGCGATTGCAACGTCTGCTCCCCGGGCCTTTTGCCGGAGATCGTGAGATTTGGATCGACGGCGCGCATAATGAAAATGCCGCGCAGGCTCTCGCCGAGTCGATCCGGTCTCGTAACAGGCCATTGCACCTGATTGCGGGCATCCTCGCCAACAAAAATGCCGATTCCATTATCGGCTGTTTTGCCGGGATGCCGATCCACCTGACAGCCATTCAGGTTCCCGGCCATGCCAGTCATTCCCCGGATGATCTCGCCGCAATTGCGAGGAGTTACGGTCTTGAAGCTGGAGTCGCAAACGATGCAGCTTCGGCGGTTTCACGATCGGATGCGCGAATTACGATGATTATGGGGTCGCTCTATCTGGCGGGCCATGTCCTCGCCGCGAATGACCAACTGCCCGATTGAGATAAGCGGTCAGACCTTTGCCGGGATCGCATCGTGCCCATCATCTTCCGTCGATGGCTGGCGCACCGATTGAACGACATAGCCTTTGCGCCACAGCAGCCAGAGGATCAGCATTCCGGGAATTGCGGCAATAACGGTGAAGCCCCAGAACCCGATCCATCCGATGTCCTTTGCTACAATCCCCGCAGGTCCGGCCATGAAAGTCCGGCCAACGCCAGCGAATGAGGATAACAGCGCAAACTGCGTCGCGGTATAAGCGAGGCTCGATAATCCTGAGAGGTATGTGGTGAAAACGGTAAGCCCGATGCCGCTGGTCAAGTTCTCGGTCGCGACGGCAGCAACCAGCGTCCAATAATCATTCCCGACCGCCGCCAGAATCATGAACATCACGTTCGACAACATCATCATCAGGCCCGAGATCAGCAACGCCCTCCCCATGCCAAGCCACAGGATGAACGGCGCGCCGAGCGCAGAACCGATGATGAGTGCAGCAAACCCCCAGAGCTTGTTCGCCGAAATATAATCGAGATCGGAAAACCCGAGCGATACGACCATCGGGTTCAGCATTGACTGCCCCATCGCATCGCCGATTTTGTAAACAAGCACGAACGCCAGGATCAGAAAGGCACCATTCCGACCGAGAAACTCGCGGAACGGATTGACGACGGTTTCGATCAGCCACTGGCCCGCGCTCATCCCTTGCGCATCGGCGAACCGGTCGAAGAACTTACCGGGGCCAGCCCATAACGCACCAACGATGGCAGGAACGATGCAGAACGCAGTCAGACCATAGGCGGTGGCCCAGCCAAGCCCCAGACCCTCGGTCGAAGCGAAATAGACTGTCCCTGCCCCGGCGATGAGGTTCCCGGTACGATATCCGAACTGATTGGTTGCTGTTCCATGAGCGAATTCATCCTCTTCAAGGATTTCGATTCGATAGGCATCGATCACGATGTCTTGCGTCGCACCGAGAAAAGCGACGATCAAGGCCCACAACGCAAACGATCCGAGGTTTCCGGGCGTCGGGTCGCTTGCGCCAAGTTGCCAGATTGCAATGAACAGCAGCGCTTGGACGAAGAACAGCCAGCCTCGCCTTTGCCCCAACAAGCGGGTTAGAATCGGCAAGGGCAGTTTATCGATGAGCGGCGCCCAGAGGAACTTGAGCGTATAAGGCGTTCCCAAAGCGACAGCGAAGCCGATGGTTGCGGTATCGATTCCGACCTTCGCCAACCAGAATGTCATTGTGCCGATAAGCAGCGTCAGTGGAAAGCCGCTCGAAATTCCTAAAAGGAACGTGACGACCGGATTTTTGCGGAGATAGGGTCGGAACGCGGGGATGAACGATGCAACGACCGCTAGGCCGATCAGGATCGACGCAAAGATAAAAAATCTGATCAGATCAACAGACATGCTTGCTCCCCAGCGCTTTTCGCGCGAACCTAGCGAGATAATCGGAGAGGGAAACCCCTGGATGAACGCACCTGCAACGTTTCCGCGCCCGACTGAAGGGCAATTGGCGCTTGCCCGAAGAGTGGCGCGAGGGGATCGGGCGCTGCCGCCTGCCATGTCGCACGTTCCGGCTTCGGTCTATACTGACCCAGTCCGCCACGATGCAGAACAAGCGCGGATCTTCACCAAACTGCCGATGGTGATCGCGCCAACAAGTTTATTGCCGCGCAACAATATGGCGGTCCCGCATGATCAGTTCGGCACCCCTTTGCTGGTCACGCGCGATGGTGATGGCGTGGCGCATGTGTTCCGCAACGTCTGTCGCCATCGTGGGACACGATTGGTGGAAGGCAACGACATCCAGTGCGCAGTGCGTATGGTTTGCCCTTACCACGCCTGGACTTACGGCACCGATGGCCGCCTGATCGGCTTGCCTCGCCCCGAGACGTTCCCCGGACTCGATAAAAGCGCGAACGGCCTAATCGAATTGCCAAGCCATGAGGCCGGGGGGCTGATCTGGTTTGCATTCGAACCCAACACCGATTTTGCCGACGCAGAAACGCTTGGCGCTGATTTCGATGCGTTTGGTATGTCAGGACTCCATCTGTTTCGCCGCCGGACGCACGACGTCGCGTCGAACTGGAAACTTGTGATGGATGCCTTTCTTGAAAGCTACCACGTCACCCGGCTTCACGCCGATACGATCGGCAAATTCTTCAAGGATGGAGTGACAGCCGGCGACACAATCGGTCCGCATCGCCGCTCAGCGGTGGGACGCGCTGCCGACTTAAGCGAGGAGGAGCTGAACGACTGGGTCAAACTTCGGTCGTTCGTAACCTACACCTATCATGTTTTTCCCAACACCGTGATCGTCGTCAGCCCCGACTATGTAAATATCATGACGCTGACACCGCGCGCGCACGATCGGGTGATCGTCGAAGATTTCATGCTGATCCCCGAAGAGCCGCGCGACGAAAAGGCGCAGAGCCACTGGGAACGCAGCTGGGCGCTTCTTGATGGCGATGTATTCGGATCCGAAGACTTCCGCGCCGCAGCGCTAGGGCAGGAAGGGCTGGCGACTGGCGCACTGGAACATATCACGCTGGGAACGCTTGAAGCGGGTATTCATGATTTTCATTTGACGATTGAAGAAAGGCTGAACGCATGATCCGCTTGTTCGCGCTTGCTGCTGTGCTGGGATTGACCGGGATGGCAGTCGCAAAATCTGCCCCCACGACCGCAACCGCGACACTGGTCGATGCGACCGGCAAATCGGTTGGAACAGCGACGGTCAAGAACGTGGGGCACGGGCTTGAACTGCGGATCAAGGCCCGTGGCATCGAGCCGGGGGTGAAAGCGATCCACCTGCACTCGATTGGAAAATGCGAACTGCCCAAGTTTGTTTCCGCAGGTCCGCATTGGAACCCGGCGATGAAGATGCACGGCACCGACAATCCGATGGGCCCGCACGCGGGTGATTTGCTAAACCTGACCGTCGGAAAAAACGGACGCGTGACTTACAAAGCTGTCGCACATGGCTTTGCGCTGACCGGCGAAACCGGGCTGCTTGATATAGATGGGGGCGCTGTTGTCATCCATGCCAAGCCTGACGATTACAAGACCGATCCCGCTGGCAATGCCGGTGACCGGATCGTGTGCGGAGTTTTCGCAGCAAAATAATCGCTAGATCCACGCAGCAGCAAGGATTGGCCCGGCCCCAGCCTTTTGCACTACCACGAGGCGCTTGTCTGAGCCAGCAGCACGGGGCGCGTTGGTCGTGAACGTCTTGGCACCGCCTTCCCATGTCCCGATGCTGCGCTCGCCGACGACGATGTTGACATAGCGGACAGTTCGTCCGCCATTTTCACCGCGACCGATGCGGACGATTGCCGACGATTTGATATCAATCAGCTTGACGTCCGCAGGCGCTCCCTTTCCGTCGATGCCAATCAGCCCGGGACGAACAGCGATTGCAGCCGAAATCTCGGATCTCGCCTTGCCGATATGCTGTGTCACCATATTGCGGCGCGAACCGACTGTGCCGAAGCTGCCCTGCACGATCGTCTGTGGCGTGTAGACCCCCGCCCCCTCTCCGCCCTTTGCCGCATAAGTTCGCTGAAGTGCGGTATTCTCCTCGCGCGCCAGCGTATCCTTCCAGCCAAGCCGGTCCCAATAGGTGACGGGGCGTGCAAGGGCTATCACGTCGGGCCGCTTCGACAGTTCCTCAAGCAGGGCATCGGCAGGCGGGCATGACGAACAGCCCTGGCTTGTAAACAGTTCGACAACCACGGGATTGCGTGTCGGCAACGTCGGGGCCGCGAGTCCAGCTGCGGCAACGGTGGCAATTGCAATAGCGAGCAAGCGCATGGTGAAATCCTTCAAAGGCGGTTAAGCGCGGTTCGCATGTCTCAACCCAAACGTTACACAACGCCCGCCCCTGAGGGCCAGCGCATTGCCAAATTGCTCGCCCGCGCCGGAATCGCGTCGCGTCGTGAGATTGAGCGGATGATAGCTGAAGGCCGGATTGCCAAGGATGGGGTGGCACTCGATACGCCAGCAACGATCCTGATGTCGCTCAAGGGCATCACCGTCGATGGCAATCCGGTCAAGGCCGCCGAACCTGCCCGGCTGTTTCTGTTTCACAAGCCAACCGGGGTGCTGACAACTGAACGCGATCCCAAAGGCCGCCGAACGATCTACGATGTCCTTCCAAAGACAATGCCCCGCGTGGTGCCGGTCGGTCGTCTCGATCTCAATACCGAAGGGCTGTTGCTGCTGACCACCGACGGCGAACTCAAACGCGCGCTCGAACTTCCCGCCAATGGCGTTCCCCGCAGTTATCGTGCACGTGCGTATGGCAAAGTGACACAAGATCAGCTCGAAGCGCTGAGCGAAGGCGTCGAAATCGACGGGATGCGATACGGCAGTATCAATGCCAATATGGAGCGGCGGACGGGTGCCAATTTCTGGGTCGAGATGACATTGAAAGAAGGCAAAAACCGCGAAGTGAGACGGGTGCTCGAATATCTCGATCTTGAAGTCTCTCGCCTGATCCGCACGGCATATGGCCCGTTTGCGCTGCTCGATCTACCCACAGGGCAAGTCATCGAGGCGGACCGCAATGCCGTCGCCAAGCTGCGCGCTGCGTTGAAGCAGGCGTAATGCGGATTATCGCTGGGCAATGGCGCGGGCGGCCTTTGGTCGCGCCCAAGGGCGATGCCACCCGTCCGACCGCTGACCGAACGCGCGAAACGCTCTTTTCGATGCTGGTCAGTCGCCTTGGCAGTTTTGAAGCGTTGACCGTCGCCGATCTGTTTGCGGGTAGCGGCGCACTTGGGTTCGAAGCCCTCTCGCGCGGTGCCGCTTCATGCGTGTTCGTCGAACAAGACCGTGCCGCAATCGAATCGATCCGCGCAAACGCCGAAAAACTAGGCCTGCGCCCCGATATCCGCGCGCAATCGGTACTCAATCTTGGACCGGCAACAGCTCCGCTCGATCTTGTGCTGATGGATCCGCCGTACGGTAGCGGCGCAGGCCATGTTGCGCTCGACAAGCTGGCGCGGCTTGGCTGGATCGGTGATGCAACGTGGGTGAGCATTGAAACTTCGCGCGGCGAAACGGTTGAAAATCCCGAATTTACCGTCGATGCGATCCGTGATTGCGGCAAGGCGAGGCTCCACCTCCTCCATCGGTGACGCGCTTCACAGCGCTTGTATTACTGATTCGTTAGTCAATCTGTATGGATCCGAACGACGAACCCCTGACCCCGATGGAGCAGATGGCGCGCCGCCTCGCTGCCATGTCAGGCGTTGAATGGTCGCGGCTCCATGAATATCCCGGCTACGAACGCAACCACTGGCGACACCAGGCCGAATCGCTCATAGCCAAGATGGAATGGGCGCGGCTTCAGTAGGTCTGCCCGTGCGAGCAGGGGACCGATGACCGACTCAGCGCCGAAACTCGATGGCCCGGCGTGGCTGCTGATTGGCATGCTTTCGATCCTGTGGGGCGGGGCGTTCTTCCTGATTGAAGTGGGGCTACGCAGCTATCCGCCTAACACGCTGGTATTCTTCCGGCTTGGTGTGGCTGTGCCTCCACTTTTGATAGCGATGTGGATTGCCGGACATCGCCTGCCAACAGATGCGCGCAGCTGGGCCATGCTGACTGTTGTCGGCCTGCTCAACTGCGCTTTGCCCTTCATCCTGTTTTTCTGGGGGCAACAATATCTCGACAGCGGATATGCTGCGATCCTCAACGCCACAACGCCGCTTTGGGGCGTTATGGTCGCGCATGCGATGACGACCGATGAGAAGGCGACTCCGCTGCGAATCGGCGGAACGATGTTCGGCCTGGCTGGAATTGTCGTTATGGTCGGCCCAGATGCGATGCGCGGATTGAGCCAGAACCTGCTGGCGCAAATCGCGTGCCTCGTTTCGACCGTGTTTTATAGCTTCGCCGCGATCTATGGTCGCAGGCTCGGACAACAGCGGATGTCGCCACTTGTCATTGCAACCGGGCAAACGCTGACGGCAGCGCTGTTCATGCTTCCTGTTGTGCTGCTGGTTGATACGCCATGGGTGCTGCCTACGCCACGTCTCGACGCTACGCTCGCGGCGATAACACTGGCATTGCTGTCCACTGCGCTGGCCTATGTGCTGTTTTTCCGTCTGGTAGACCGGGCGGGCGCTTCGAATGCGCAGATGGTGGCGTTTCTCATGCCCGTGCTTGCCGTTATCCTCGGGGTGTTATTCCTTGATGAAAAACTCGCTGCTGCGCAGATCGGAGGCGCTGTCTTAATCGCTTCAGGCCTTGCGCTCATCGATGGACGCCTGTTCGCGCGAAAAGAGTACCAGCCCGAGCAGGCTTAAGCTGGCGCAACCTGCAAGATAGAACCCTACGGCTGACAGACCACGCGTATCAGCAAGTGTCTGGGCGATCAACGGGGCCAGCCCGCCGCCGAGGATTCCGGCTGAATTGAACGTAACCGATGCTCCCGAATATCGCACCAGCGGCGGAAACAGTCCCGGCAGCCAGCTTCCCAACGGGCCATACACCAACCCCATGGCAAACAACGCCAACGAAAGGAACGCGATGATCCCAACAGCACCTGCGGACATGAGCGGCGCCATCAATAGCGCGACGATAATTGTCAGCCCGCACCCCGTCATCAGCACGGCACGCGCCGAAAACGCATCGGAGAGATACCCCGAAGCGACGATCCCGGCGGCAAGAAACAGGATCGCAAACAACTGATACAGCAGAAAGGTCTCACGCGCGATGCCGAGCGTCTTGGTGCCATAGCCAAGCGCAAAAGCGGTCGTCAGATAGAAGATCGCAAAACAGGCGACTGCGGTCAACGTCCCTGTCAGAACCATACGCCAGTGATCGCGGAACAGAACGGCCACTGGCACCCGAGGCGGGCGTTCTGAAGCAATAGCGGCAGCAAAGGCGGGCGTTTCATGCAACCTCAGCCGAACCCAGAGCCCGATCCCGACGAGCAATGCACTCGCCAGAAACGGGATGCGCCACCCCCATTCTAAGAACGCTTCGTCGGTCAGCCACAGTCCCAGTAGCAGAAAAATGCTGTTCGACGCCAGAAACCCCACAGGGGCCCCCAGTTGCGGAAACATGCCATAGCGCGCGCGCCACCCCGGCGGCGCATTTTCAACCGCGAGCAATGCAGCCCCGCCCCATTCGCCACCAAGGCCAAATCCCTGCCCGAAACGCAACAGGCAAAGCAGCACGGGTGCCAACCAGCCGATCACCGCATATCCCGGCAGGAACGCGATCAGGAATGTCGAAACACCCATGATCAATAACGAAGCGACCAGTGTTGTCTTACGTCCGATCCGGTCCCCATAATGCCCGAACGCGATTGCGCCCACGGGTCGCGCAATGAATGCCACCGCAAAGCTGGCATAACTGAACAGCAGGTCCAGGCCCGGCGTTTCACTGGGGAAAAAAAGCGGCCCGAATATCAGCGCCGCCGCGGTCGCATAAATATAGAAATCGTAGAATTCGACAGCTGTGCCGACCAGCGATGCGCTCAGAATGCGCCGATGCGATGCCCCCGCCATGGCTGCGTGCTGACGGGTTTCGTTAGGTTTGCAAAGAGCGAATCGTTGCCGGATGCCTCCCACACCCTTAGGCCGATTGCAGCCGCCCCTCCTGTTCTATATACGTTCGAGACGTGACCACAGCCCCTGCCCTTTCCGAACCCGCTTATGTTTCTGGCCTGAATCCGCCACAGCGTGAAGCCGTGCTGACGACAGAAGGGCCAGTGCTGATGCTGGCAGGCGCGGGAACCGGGAAAACCGCCGCGCTGACGTCGCGGCTCGCGCATCTGATTGCAACGCGGCGCGCATGGCCGTCCGAAATTCTGGCTGTCACCTTCACCAATAAGGCGGCGCGTGAGATGCGCGAGCGCGTCGGGCGGATCATCGGCGACGCCGTCGAAGGCATGCCATGGCTCGGCACGTTCCACGCCATCGGCGCGAAAATGCTGCGCCGCCATGCCGAACTTGTCGGGCTGCAATCGAACTTCACGATCCTCGACACCGACGATCAGTTGCGGCTTTTGAAGCAGGTCATTCAGCTTGCCGACCTTGATGAAAAGCGCTGGACGGCCCGTGCGCTGGGCGGCTTGATCGATCAATGGAAGAATAAGGGGCTGACGCCTTCGCAAATCGATGCGGGCGAAAGCGAACGCTTTGCAAACGGGCGCGGGGCTGAGCTGTATGGCGTATACCAGGATCGGCTCAAGGCTCTCAACGCCTGCGATTTCGGCGATTTGCTGCTCCACGTGCTGACCATCTTGAAGACGCACCGCGACGTGCTCAATAGCTATCAGCAGCGGTTCAAATATATCCTTGTCGACGAATATCAGGATACCAACGCAGTCCAGTATTTCTGGCTGCGCTTGCTCGCGCAAACGCGGAAGAATATTTGCGTGGTCGGCGATGACGATCAGTCGATCTACAGCTGGCGCGGGGCTGAAGTCGCCAATATCCTCAAGTTCGAGAAAGATTTTCCCGGCGCTGCGGTTATCAAGCTCGAGCAGAATTATCGTTCGACACCGCACATCCTTGCCGCGGCATCGGGCGTGATCGCGCATAATGGCGGGAGACTTGGCAAGACGTTGTGGACCGACGAGGCCGAAGGGGAAAAGGTCGACGTCATCGGTGTTTGGGACGGCCCTGAAGAGGCGCGCCGGATCGGCGAAATGCTCGAGGATCATCAACGCGGCGGTGGCAGTTTCGACGAATGTGCGATTCTCGTCCGCGCGCAGTTCCAGACGCGTGAGTTGGAAGATCGCTTCATTGCAATCGGCATGCCTTACAAGATTGTTGGAGGGTTCCGCTTTTACGAACGCGCCGAAATCCGCGACGCGCTCGCGTATCTGCGTCTCATCAATCAGCCTGCCGACGATCTGGCGTTTGAACGCATCGTCAATGTTCCCAAACGCGGGCTGGGCGACAAAGCAGTTGCCAAGGTCCAGATGCTTGCGCGCGCCGAAGGAATCAATTTGATGACCGCTGCCGCGCGCATCCTCGATACCGACGAACTGACGCCGCAGGCGCGCCGCTCTCTGGGCAATTTCGTGGGTGACCTGGCAAGCTGGCGCGACCGCTCGGCTGCGCTGCACCATGCCGAACTTGCGCGCGTCATGCTGGATGAAAGCGGATATACCGGCGCACTTCAGGCCGAAAAATCCGCCGAAAGCGCAGGGCGTCTTGAAAACCTGACCGAGCTGTGTCGCGCGATGGAAGATTATGAAACGCTCGGCGCGTTCCTCGAACATGTCAGCCTGGTCACGGACAATGAAGCATCATCCAATGGTGCCAAAGTCACGATCATGACGATTCACGCTGCCAAGGGGCTCGAATTCGAACGCGTGTTCCTTGCCGGGTGGGAAGAAGGCGTTTTCCCTTCACAACGCGCGCTAGATGAAGGCGGGCTGGCCAGTCTTGAGGAAGAACGCCGCCTCGCCTATGTCGCGATCACCCGCGCGCGGCGGCACTGCACGATCCTCCACGCGGCGAATCGTCGAATTTACGGGCAGTGGACAAGCTCGATCCCGTCGCGCTTCATTAGCGAATTGCCCGAGGATCATATCCAGTCGCAAGACACGCTGTCGGGCGGCGCAAGCCTGTGGCGCGCCAATTGGTCTGAACATTCGGACCCGTTTGCCCATCTCGCTACGTCGAACGCGGATCGTGCCAGTTCCCGTGGCCCTGGATGGCAACGCGCGGCAGGCGGGTCGTTTCAGCAAGGCCCGACACGGATAGTCGAATCACGCGGCCCTGCGATCAGTCTTGGCAACAAAGGCCGTAGCGACATCGCCGTTGGCCAGCGCGTGTTCCACCAGAAATTCGGTCAGGGCGTTGTGGCCGACATTGAGGGCAACAAGCTCGAGATCGATTTCGATCAGGCAGGGAGCAAACGTGTGCTCGATAGCTTCGTCACGCTGGCGTAATCGCATTCCGTATCGGGTGCGATGCGCTTTTCGGGAACTCTTTGCCAGTTGATCGATTTTTGGATCGATGATCGACACCCTTGTTTATGTCAACGACCGCGAACCCGGCATTGCCAGGGTCCGGAACGGTCGCAGATTTCGATATGTTGATCCCGATGGCCGGAAAATCGCCTGCGATCAGGAACTTGCACGCATCGCGGCTTTGGGGCTGCCACCCGCCTACGAGAATGTTTGGATATGCCCTCTCCACAACGGACACATCCAGGCCACTGGCCTCGATGCGGCGAAGCGGAAACAATATCGGTATCATGCCGATTGGACCGCCAATCAGGATCAGGCAAAATACGAGCTTTTAGCCGCGTTCGGACGGTCGCTACCGAAAATCAGGCGCAGGGTCGATGACCGGCTGAACAGCCGCACAGGTGCCAGCCAGTTTGATAAGGAATTGGCGTGTGCCGCCTTGATCCGCCTGATCGACCACACAGCAATTCGCATCGGTGGCCGATCAAAGACAAGTCAGGGCGCAACGACGCTAAATACGCGCAATGTGATCATTGAGCGTAATCGCATTCACTTCCGATTCGTGGCGAAGGGCGGAAAGCGTGTGCGGACCAGCCTCGACGACCGCCGACTGCATCGCATCCTGAGCAAAATTCACGATCTTCCGGGAAAGCGACTTTTTCAATACGTCGGCACGAGCGGTGACGTTCACCCGCTGGATAGTGGCGACGTAAACACCTGGCTTAAGGACATAACAGGCATACCAGAACTCAGTGCGAAGATGTTTAGGACATGGCACGGGAGCGTCGCCGCGCTTGACGCGACGCGACGCGTGGCGCGACCTACGATCAAGCTCGTGTCGCAAGCCGCGGCCGACCGGCTTCTCAATACCCCCGCCATTGCGCGCAAAAGCTACATTCATCCGGCAATTTTCGATTTGGTCACCGATGCAGGCGTTCGGGCTCAATTCGATTCAATCCCAATCAAGCGAAAGGCTGGATTGACGGCAGCCGAATGCCGGTTGCTGCAACTCATCGATCCGTCAGGATAATGACCACCATGGCTAAATGCCCTTTTCCGGCGTGGTGCACGATCTGCGTTGGCCACACCCGCGACCGCCGCCAAGATGGTGATCGACTTGTAGATCGGGGAAAATTGGCGCGCCCGGAACGATTCGAACGTCCGACCCTCAGATTCGTAGTCTGATGCTCTATCCAGCTGAGCTACGGGCGCGTGGGAAGCGGGGCAATATGGCGGATCGGTCGCAAACGCAACCCCGTTGCCAGTCGCTGCCTTAAATCCTAGGCAGACCCACATGAAAGTCATCTTTTCCGTGGCATCGTTTGCCATTCTCGCAGGTTGCGCCGCGACAGGTGAGTATCCCTTGCTCGCCAAACGTCCATTTGAAACCGCAACCACAAGCCCCCCAACTGCCGCAGAGCCCTCTCTGACGCCATCGAACCCGGAATTGTTGGCACGCGTTTCGGCACAATTGGCCGCAGCGCGGGCAAGTGCGGCACCGTTCGACGAGCAGCTGTCGAAATCACAGGCACAAGTTATAGGCGCTGCGGGTGCTGCTGAAGGAAGCGAACGCTGGATCGAGGGGCAACTTGGCGCAAGCCGCCTCGAACCGCTGCTGGCAGCTGCTGCCAATGCTGCCGCGGTGATCGGCGATGAGTATCGTGCGCAAATGCTTTTGCCGCCATCGGCCGATCTGGCGGCGGTTGAGGCGGCATTCGTCGAAGCTACGGCCGTTGCAGACCGGCAAGCGCGGGCTTCTGCGGAGCTGACCGCGCGCCTCAGTCGCTAATTGCGGCCTTGTGAATTTCGGCATTGTTGACGTAATGCGCAACGGCCATTGCATTGCCCGCGGCATTTATCGCAGTCCAGTCGCGCATAAATTTGGCAGGCCGCCCGCCCCACATCTGGCCCGAGGGAATTATCTTGCCCGGCGTCAGCATCGCACCTGCCGCGAGCATCGAATCGGCCTCAAGCACGCATCCATCCATCACAATGCTGCCTAGCCCCACTAGGGCATTGCGCCGGATCGTGCAGCCATGAAGCATCGCCATATGGCCGATCAGCACGTCTTCCTCGATGATCGTCGGACCGCCACTCATGCCGCCCTTATCCGAATCACAGTGGATGATTGTCCCATCCTGCACGTTCGACCGCGCACCAATGCGGATCGCGTTCACATCGCCGCGCAGCACGCAATTATACCAGATGCTTGCCCGTGGCCCGATTTCGACATCGCCGATGATCCGGCATCCGGGCGCGATAAATGCGCTGGAATCTATTCTGGGCGTGTGGCCATTGAGGCTGATAATCGTGACGTCTTGCATTGCACGACCATGGCGTGGCGGAGCGTTACGATCAATCCCGCTTCCATTTCAGGATCGGCAATATGCTTGCATAGTTATCGCTCCACGATTCAAAACCGTCTCGGGCAGGCAAGTCCTGCCACGCATCTTTCTCGCTTGCCGCGATGAGCGCTTCGAGCCGTTCGGGGTTCCGTGCCAAGGCCACCCAGTTCGATGCCGAATAGCGGTTGGCATCGGTGTCAGTCTGGTTCGGTCGATAGATTCGCAGCTTTGCCACCCATCCGTCTTTGGCTGCCGCTGCGATGACTGGTGCCAGATCGAGATAGCGGTTCGATATATGGACGAGCAGCAATCCGTCTGGCGTGATCTTGCGGGCATAGGTCGCAAAAGCCTCTCGCGTCAGCAGGTGCATCGGAACTGAGTCGGACGAAAATGCGTCAATCGCGAGAATATCGGCACTGGCCGGTGCGTCTTGCGCCAGCGTCAACCGCGCGTCGCCGATCCGCACGGGCACATCCGGCAGGCACCGCGACAGAAATGTAAACCGCTTGGGATCGCGCGCAATGCCTTCGATAACGGGATCGATTTCATAGAAGGTCCATTTTTGACCCTGCTTCGCGTAACAGGCCAGCGTGCCCGCTCCGAGCCCTACAGCGGCGATCCGCGCGTCTGGGCCATAAAACCTTTCAGCATTTGTCATCGCCAAGCCGACGCCTGACAATGGCGCATAATAACTGTTTGGCATCCGCTCACGCGCTTCCGACCCCAAGTTCTGGATGCCGTGAACCGTTGTGCCGTGAACGAGCAGACGGGCGTCTTTTCCGCTCGGTCGAACAGCGTAAACGCCAAAATAGCTCCGCGTCATCATGCCGTCCGCAAACGACAGGCCCAGCTTGGTCCACCCGCCTTGCGTCAGCATCAGCGCCATGATGCCTGCAACATACAGAAGTCTGCTGCCCATCGAGACGATGATCGCA
>JANOQL010000436.1:0-3925 GCA_031414835.1 Sphingomonadales bacterium
GACTGCAGGTTCACTGCCGAAGTCTTGCCGCGCTGGTCGGTTTCGAGTTCGTAGGTCACGCGCTGATCCTTATCGAGCGTGCGCATTCCTGCGCGCTCAACGGCGGAGATGTGCACGAAGGCATCGCCCCCGCCGCCTTCAGGCGCGATAAAGCCATAACCCTTGTCAGCATTGAAGAATTTTACGGTTCCGGTAATCATAACTGGGTTCCTTGTCCCATGGTTGACGGGCATAATCGCAACACGCGACCATCCCGGCGTCGAGAAGCAGTGAGAGGGACAAGGGAGCGCGCCGCAGTCTCTGAAGGCAAAAGCGACCTTGGGGTCGCAAAGGCAAGCAAAGGCACAAAGCAAGTCAATCATCCGCCGCAAGCGACGTTCGGCTCGACAGATATAGGCGGGAAACCGCGAAAATGCAACTCGCGCGTCAACCCGGCGTCAATCGCCGTCGATCAAGTCTCCAAATCCTCCGAGCAATGAGCCTTCGCCGCGCGTCTGGCCGCCGCGCACGCCCGCTGCTGCAATGACCCGCGCTGACAGCCGCGCAAACGGCAGCGACTGGATCCAGACGTGTCCCGGCCCCGTCAGCGCCGCGAAAAAAGCGCCCTCCCCGCCGAACACCATGCTCTTCACATTGCCCGCGCGCACGATGTCGAAATCGACAGACGGCGTGTAGGCCGCTACGCACCCGGTATCGACGTGCAATCGCTGCCCCGCCACAAGATCGCGCTCGATCAGCGTGCCGCCCATCTGGACGAACACCCAGCCATCGCCTTCGAGTTTCTGCATGATAAAGCCTTCGCCGCCGAAAAGCCCCGTCATCGCTTTCGACTGGAACTGGATGCCGATCGACACGCCTTTGGCCGCCGCGAGGAAGCTGTCCTTCTGGCAAATCAGCGTTCCGCCGATGTCCGCCAGATTGATCGGCAGGATGATGCCGGGCACAGGCGCGGCGAACGCCACACGCGCCTTGCCACTGCCGGTGTGTGTGAAGACAGTGGTGAACAGGCTTTCGCCCGTCACCAGCCGCTTGCCCGCGCCGAGCAGCTTGCCCATGAAGCCGCCACCCTGATCGGCGCTGCCATCGCCGAATACTGTGGTCATTTCGACCGTCGCGTCTTTCCAGACCATGGCACCCGCTTCGGCTACGGCGCTTTCGCCCGGATCGAGTTCGATCTCGACGAACTGCAGTTCCTGGCCTTTGATCTCAAAGTCGATGTCGTGGCTTCCGCTCATGTTGGCTCCTTGTAACGAGTTGTAGTGGCTAACGAGAAAACCGAAGGACAGCATATCCGGCAATGGCGCTGATCACAGATCCCATCAGCACACCGATCTTGACTGCATCGCTAAACGCCGGATCGGCAAAGGCCAGCCCGCCGATGAACAGGCTCATCGTAAAGCCGATGCCACAAAGCAGGCAGACGCCGTAAATCTGCATCCAGTTTGCCTTGCTAGGCTTGACCGCAAGCCCCAATCTGACCGCCAGCCACACGCTGCTGAAAATGCCGATTTGCTTGCCCGCAAACAACCCCATTGCAATGCCCATCGGCAGCGGGGCCATCGCCTGCGCCAGCCCAACGCCTGCCAGACTGACACCGGCATTGGCGAAACCGAATAGCGGCACAATCACGAACGCCACAGGGCGATGGAGTGCATTCTCGAGCCGGTGGAGCGCCGAATCTTCGGCATCGGGTGTGCCAAGCGTCCGGCGGAATGGGATTGCAAAGGCCGCCAGCACACCCGCTATTGTGGCATGGACACCCGACAGCAAGGTGAAATACCAGAGCAAAGCCGCCAGCAGCAAATAGGGTGCGAGTGCGTTCACCTTGAGCCGGTTGAGGCCGAACATCGCAAACAACGTCAGTGCGGCGGCGGCGAGCGCGGTCAGGTTGAGCGCGGCGGTGTAGAACAACGCAATGATTGTCACCGCCCCCATATCGTCGACAATAGCCACAGTCGTCAGGAACAGCTTGAGCGACGTCGGCGCACGGCTGCCGAGCAACGCCAGCACGCCAATCGCAAACGCAATGTCGGTCGCCGCCGGGATTGCCCAGCCGCGCGCGAGGTCAGGCTCGTCAGCGGCAATCGCGAGATAGACCATCGCGGGCACGATCATTCCCGCCGCCGCAGCGATCACCGGCAGTCGCCTGTCCGCCCATGTCGCCAGATGGCCGTCGAGCAGCTCGCGCTTGATCTCGAGCCCGACGAGCATGAAAAACACCGCCATGAGCAGATCGTTGATCCACAGATGGACAGTCATCGGCCCGAGCTTTGGCGTGAGTTCGGGGCCGGTCTGCATGTGGATCGTATGGAAATAGGTGTCGGCTAACGGCGAATTGGCGGCGATCATCGCCAGCGCGGCGGCGACCATCAGCACGATGCCGCCCGCAGCCTCGGTGCGGAGAAATTCGCGCAATGCAGAGCGTGGGCGATTGATGATGCGGTCGATCATGGTGCTGTCGGTAACAGCCGTGATTCATTGGGGGAAGCAAAACCGGACTGTCTCATCCTCCCCATTTCTCTTGAAATGGGGAGGGGGACCGTTTGCCGCGCAGACGGCAAATGGTGGAGGGGCCATTTGCCACCGGTGCTGGCCCCTCCACCGCCGCGTCTGCGCGCGTCGGTCCCCCTCCCCATCGCAAGGGCGATGGGGAGGATGGGATCGCTACCGCACCGTAAATCTTGCCTGATCGACCACGCGGCCCTGCAAATCGATCAGCGCCAGCCGGTGCACCCCCGGTCCTGCCAGCACGAGCGGCTTGGCCCCGGCGTCGCCCAGATCGCGCTTATCGAGCACCAGCCGGTGGCCCTCGACCTCTCCCGACACCTGAATGCCCATCCGCTGCCGATCAAGCGGGATATCGGGATCGAGCGCATAGACGCTGCCCGATACAGGCGAGACAATGCGCGGGCGGCGCGCGGTGGCGGGCGCCGCAACCTGCACCCCCTGCCCCGTCCCGCGCAGGAAATAATCGCGGCGCGGTGGTTCGATCCCGCCTGCGAATTGCACCGAGCGCGCTTCGACGCCTTCGGGCATTGCGGGCGGTCGCGACGGACGATCGGCATGGAGCGCCATCATCACATCGCGCCAGACAGGCGCAGCCCCGCTGGTGCCGGAGACGGCCTTCATGCTGTCCCCCTCAAGGTTCCCGACCCATACCGCGACGGTGTAACGATCGGTATAGCCCACGCACCAATTGTCGCGCATCGCCTTCGATGTGCCGGTCTTTACCGCCGCCCAGAACGGCAGTTTGAGCGCGCTAGCAAGCCCGAAGGTCGAAACCCGTGCAGAGGCATCGGAAAGCATATCCCCTACGAGCCAAGCGGCTTGCGGCGTCATCACCTGACGGGGAGCGTGCGGCTTGTCGCTGGCCTTGATCCGGATCGGCGACCAGCGCCCGCCCATCGCCAGCGCACGATACGCCGACGCCTGTTCGAGCAGCGTTACTTCGGCCGACCCCAACGCAAGCGAAAAGCCGTAATACTGCCCGTCCTCAGTCAGCCCGCGATAGCCGCTGTCCCACAACCGGTCGCGGAACGCCTCGGGCCCGGCCAGCACCAAGGTGCGGACCGCAGGCACGTTGAGCGATCCGGCGAGCGCCGTCCGCACCGACACCGGTCCTTTGAACACGCGATCGTAATTCTGCGGCACATACAGCCCCGACGCGGTGTCGAGCTGCACCGGGCTATCGTCGAGAATCGAGGCTGGCGTCAGGAACCCGCGCTCCAGCACCAGGCCATAAAGGAACGGCTTGAGCGTCGATCCCGCCTGCCGCAGCGCGTCGGCGCCATCGACCGCCGCCGCTGTCGAGCCGCCGCGGACGCCGCCCACATAGGCGAGGACTTCGCCGCTCGCGTTATCGACCACCACCACTGCGCCATCGCGCGCTCGGTCAGGGCCAAGGCCGACAAGCTGCCGGCGGAGT
>JANOQL010000437.1:0-6964 GCA_031414835.1 Sphingomonadales bacterium
AAATCGCCAGATATGAATCCCGCGCCGACGCGGCCTGGCCATGGTTGAGAGGACAATCTGCATGAAAGCTCTGGTATCCGAAGCCCCCGGCGGGCCTGAAACCCTCGTCATGCGCGATCTGCCCGATCCGGTGCCGGGCAAGGGCGAAGTGCTGCTGGCGATCAAGGCGTGCGCGATCAACTATCCTGATGTGCTGGTGATCGAGGATCGCTATCAGTTCCGCCCCGAACGCCCGTTTGCGCCGGGTGGAGAGATCGCCGGTGTCGTCGAGGCATTGGGCGAAGGCGTGACTGACTGGAAGGTCGGCGATCGCGTGATCTGTGGTGTCGGTTCGGCTGGTGGTCTCGCCGAAAAGATCGCCGTCGATGGGTCGCGGTTGTATGCGCTGCCTGCCGAACGCAGCTTTGCTGAGGGCGCGGCGCTGCTGATGACCTATGGCACCTCGATCCACGCTCTGCTCGATCGCGGGCGGATGAAGGAAGGCGAAACCTTGCTGGTGTTGGGTGCTGCTGGCGGCGTCGGGTTGGCGGCAGTAGAATTGGGCAAGGCGTTCGGCGCGCGCGTCATCGGTGCGGTGTCGAGCGAAGCCAAGGCGGCCGCCGTTCGCGAGGCGGGGGCCGACGATGTTATCGTTTATCCACGCGGGCCGTTCGACCGCGACGGGCAGAAGGCACTGTCAGCCGCGTTCAAGGCGGCGGTTGGCCCGAACGGTGCCGATGTGATCTACGATGCGGTGGGCGGCGATTATGCCGATCCCGCGATCCGCAGCATTGCATGGGAGGGCCGCTATCTCGTTGTCGGCTTCCCTGCGGGCATCCCCAAACTGCCGCTCAACCTGACCTTGCTCAAAAGCTGCGACGTGTGTGGCGTATTCTGGGGGGCATTCGCGATGCGCGAGCCCAAGGCCAATCGCGATCACATCATCCGGCTGTTTCGCCTCTGGGCCGATGGCAAGATCGCGCCACGCGTCACCGAAACCTTCGCGTTCGAACGCGGCGGCGATGCGATTGCCAAGCTCGGGGACAGGAGCGCGATTGGCAAGCTGGTGGTGCACATCGCCGATTGACCGGTTGCCCGCGTGGGGCCGACGCCCTATCTCTGCCGTCGAAGCGCAATGCCAAGGACCAAACCGATGACCACATTCGACAGCCGCGAAGGCGCATTCGAAAATCAGTTCGCGCGCGATGAGGAAATGGTGTTCCGCGTGACCGCACGGCGCAACAAACTCGTCGGGCAATGGGCGGCGGCGAAGATGGGGCTGACGGCGGAAGACACCGATGCCTATGCCAAATCGGTCGTCCAGGCCGATTTCGAAGAGGTTGGCGATGAAGATGTCGTCCGAAAACTGATGGGAGATCTGACCAGTGCGGGCGTCGAGATCAGCGATGGCGACATCCGCACCGCGCTCGCCGACAAGACCGTCGAGGCGCGGCGGCAATTGATGGAGTCTCAATAGTGCCGATGGCCGCCGCAGACATTGAGGCGCTGATCGTCGGCGGCATCCCCGACGCGCTGGTCGAGATCACCGATCTGGCGGGCGATGGCGATCATTATGCCGCGAAGGTCACAAGCGCGTCGTTCGCAGGCGTCTCTCGCATCGCGCGGCAGCGGATGGTATATGAAGCCCTTGGCGGGCGCATGGGCGGCGAGCTTCATGCGTTGCAATTAACAACGGCCGTTCCGGCTTGAGGAGAATTTGAGATGAGCGATCAAGCCCTGCAACGCATCGGCGATCTGGTGGCGCAGCATGATGTGCTGCTGTTCATGAAAGGCACGCCCTTGTTCCCGCAATGCGGCTTTTCGAGCAAGGCGATTGCGATCCTCGAGCATCTGAATGTTGAATATGCCAGCGTCGATGTGCTCGCCGATCCCGAAATCCGCGGCGGCATCAAGGTGTTTTCCGACTGGCCGACGATCCCGCAGCTCTACATCGCGGGCGAATTCATCGGCGGATCGGACATCATGATGGAAATGTTCGACGCGGGCGAGCTTGAAGATCTGGTCACCGAAAAGGGGCTGGTGAAGGCGGGGTAATCCGCGCACCGACGAGCCTTTCACCGCTCACCCTGCGCGCGGTCTACCTCCCGGCTATCCAGGATAACTCCGATGGCGGCGGAAGCCACCGTGGGAATTGACCAAAAACCTGCCAAGTCTACATATAGAGCAGGGATTTCTGTGGGAAATAGCAGGCTCGCAATGCTTGTTGCGAGCGAAACTAACGTGAAACCGCAGAACCAAAGCGGCCAGTGACAGTTGCTGGCAAAAGCGACTTTTAGACCGATAGCGAACAGCGACGCATCGATAATTAAGACATATGGCTGTGCCGCCAACTGGCCGAATACTTGGTGCAAAGCAAAAGTAAGGACCGTTGCCATGACCACCGAGGTGGCCACGACCATGCCGTCATGGCCGCCCCGTAACCACAGGATGGCGACAGATGCGGACAGAAATATCCAAAAGGCAATCGCGACGATTACGCTTCTGATCCCATCAGTTCCTCTTTAGCAAAACTTACATCGTGGCTCTGTGCCCGCGGCGCCAGGCCAGAGGGGCAACCGAAAGCCGTTTCCCTCAAGGTCGACCGGGACTGGATCACTGCGAGATCACGTGTGGCTTTGGCAAGGTGGGCGCGGCTTTCGACCAAACCGCGAAGGCTCGCCGACAGGGCTTCGAGGACCGGCTGGCCCACAGCAATCGCTATACCCGCTTCCTGCGACGCTTCGACAAGGCTTGCACACATTCTCGCCTGTTGCGCCACCGCGTGATCGAGCGCTCCGATTGACGCTTGTGTATCGGCAGCAACGACCGAACCAATCGATTTCTTGATATCCAGCATGACAGATTCCCCTTGTGGCACGATTGCCAGCCACGCTGTTGACGCACAGTCCTTCATGGATTGAAAAGGCGAACTAGGCCCGCAATGGTTACAACTGCCGCTGCCATTCCCATAATCGCGATCAAAGCGATTTGGACTATATGCCAAACCCGGCGATGCACGTTCAACTCATTGCTTCGACCGCCAAGCGGGGGCAATGCGGCAAGATTAAGGGTGTTTTTCTTCGGCGTATTACTGAGTGCGCTGATGCCCAATTCTCGATCCAAGTCTGCGATCGCTCGTACTGCAGACATCCGATCCGACACGCTAAGCCGCTCAAGGGCGGACCTGATGTGATTATCCACCGTTGAGGGCGAAAGCCCTAGTTCGCGACCGATTTGTTTGGACGTCAGTCCCTGCCCGACAAGGTCGAGACATTCCCGCTGACGCAGACTCAATTGCGCGACTCTCACTTTCTGAAATTCCCCCATTCCGGATCATTCAACAAGACTTAACCCGATGTTTCAATTGCCTATTTACCTAGTCAATCGCTGGGCAACCAACGCCAGTGGTATCAGACCCGTTCGCGTGGTTGTGAAGAAGCGCGCGAGCAGGCGGATTTGCCACAGCTCCGGAGGGTCTTGTCGGCGGGGGCGTCGGCAAGTGCAGCTAACCGTCAGGGACAGGGTCATAAGGCCTCCCTCACCCGCCATAACCCGGCTCGCGCAACACATATCTGGCTCCAAGCGGGATTGACGAGCCGCATGGACCTTGGGCTGATCAACAGCACATCGCCGATTATGGCCCGTTCGGCGTTCGCGCTGGTGCCGTCAAGCGCCAGTCTCTTACCCCGGCCAATACCTTGCCGCAAACATCGCCACGCCCATCACTCCCACCACCCCGATGCTCCGCGGATCGCGAATCGCGAATGCCACCGGATCGCCATCGACTTCGCCCCGCCTGGCCATCATCCAGACGCGGTTGATCCAGTAGAGCAGGCACAGGCACAGTATCCAAAGCAGTTCGGGCAGGCGGTAGGTGCCGGTCTGTTTGATGTCGGCGATGAACAGCGCCATCACGAGGATCGAGACCATCCCCGCCGCGATCCCCGACTGGCCGACCAGATCGAGATCGCTGTCGAGATAGCCGCGCCCCTTGACGAGGCGGCCCGGCTCGGTCGCCGCAGCCAGCTCGGTGTAGCGCTTGAGATAGCCGAGGCTGAGGAAGAAAAAGACCGAGAAGAGCAGCAGCCAGAAGCTCAGGGTCACGCTGATCGCCACCGCACCTGCGAGGATGCGGATCGTGTAGAGGCAAGCGAGCGCGATCACGTCCAACGTCATCACCGCCTTCAGCCGGAACGAATAGGCCGAAGTGAGGATCAGATAGGCGATCAGCACCATCGTCAGCGGCCAATCGAACACCAGCCACGACACGATCAGCGGGCCGATCGTCAGCACCGCCGCCAGCCCGAGCGCCGCCGGGATCGACAGGTCTCCCGCCGCGAGCGGCCGCGTGCGCTTTTTGACGTGTGCGCGGTCGGCGTCGATGTCCAGCAGGTCGTTGATCTGATAGATGCCCGACGCAATCAGCGAGAACAGCAATGCGGCAAGGCTCGCCTTGGCGATGGCTGTGGGATCGAAGGTCAGCCCTGCCGTCAGCAGCGGGACGAACACCAGCGCGTTCTTCGCCCATTGGTGCGGGCGCAGCGTCTTGAGCATCGCGCGCCATGCGGGTTTACGGGGAGCGCCAAGCCGCTCGACATTGGCGGTGCCGGGGTGGGCATTGAGGCTGTAGCCGCGCCGCGCCGCTGCCCAGATCGGAAAATCGGCGGTGCTGTCCCCCACATAATCGAACGGCGCATCGCCAAGTTTGGCGCGGATATGGGTAAGCTTGTTCGCGCCCTTCAGGTTGAGCCGCGCGCTGGTGCCCCAGGCTTCGTCGAATAGGCCCGATGTGCGGGCGATGCGGGAAATGTTGCGCCGGTGGCTCGCGCTGGCGAGGATCACCGGGCGACCCTCGCTGCGGGCGGTGTCGATCAACGCGCGCACATCGTCGCGAATCGGCAAGGCGGCGGCATCAAGCGGCAGTCGGCGCGCGACCATCGCCTTGGCCACGCTGCGGCCTTTGACGATCCACCACAGCAGGAGGAAGAAGTTGAACGGCTTTGCGCGCGCAAACGCCACGAATGCCTCAAGCGAGACGTCAGCGGACGTCAGCGAGCCATCGAGATCGACGATGAGCGGGACAGGGGCAGTCATGCGACCGTCCTCCGCGCCGCGAGCCAGTTCGCGACCGGGATCGCGGCAAACGCGATCATCAGCGGCATGATCGGATCGCGGTATCGCGTGATGATATAGGTCAGCGCATGGACAGCCCAGAATGCCGCGATCACGATGGCCACCGTCCGCGCATCCTCGCGCCGCCGCATCTGCCACAGCCCCCACAGCCCCAGCGCCATGATGATCAGATGCTGTGCCACATCGACCAGCCGGATCGCGCCGATGGCAGGGCTGGCGGTCAGTTCCTGCCGGTCGGGGATATTGGGTGCCCAGAACAACCCGAGCTTGGTTATAGCAAGGCGCGCGGCCTCAACGGGGTTCTCTGCGATCCATTCGCGCGCCTTTGTGCCTAGCGCATCGGACGCCTTATCTTCGCCATAGGCAGTCAGAAGCGCCTGCCAGTGCGGCCCGACCGGCGTATTGGCGATGCTGACAAAGCGCCCGGTCGCGGCCGGGTTGTTGCCGAGATAGAGGTTGAAGCCAGAGTTGGTGGTGAGGACGGGTTTGTCGAACAGGCTGTTGGTATAGGTGAACCACGGCACGAGGCAGAGCAATGCACCGCCTGCAAACGCCAGCAGTGCCGCCTTGTCATGCCGTGCCAGCCGGAAGATCGCCCACAATGCGCCGGCCGCAATCAGGATCGATGAGGCTCCGGCGAGCAGCCCAAACCCATAGACCGCTCCTGCTAAGACCGCCTGCCCCTCGGGCCGGGCCTTATCTCGCAGGCCGAGGACCAGATGGACGAAGGCCAGCACCAGCAGGGTCGTCAGGCATTCTTTGTGGACGAACGTCGCGTTGAGAATGCCCGGCAGCCATACCGCAAATGCCAGCCCGGCAATCACGCCTGCCACTGGCCCCGCAAGCCGCGCGCCGATCTTGATCAACAACCAGCAGCTGAGGCCGGCGAGGAGGATGTTGATCGTCAACGCGGCGCCAGCCGAAGCGCCAAACAGCATGAAAAACGGCACCAGCAGCATCGGATAGCCGGGGCTGTAAAACGCATACTGGCCGAAATGGTCGATCATCGCGCCGCCGTCGGCGAACGATTCGGCCATGCTAAAATAGGCGAGTGCATCGCTTTCGAGCGGTGCGGGCATCGCTATTGCAGCAATCGCGCGGATCGCCATCGTCAGCATCACTGCCGCGATCACCGCACTTGGCGTTGCCAGCCATCGGACAAGCGCATTCATGCCGAGCGCGCCACCAGCACGCAGCCGAGCGCAATCAGCAACGTGCCAGCGATCCGGCCTGCTGAAACGCCCTCGTTCAACACGAAGATGCCAAGCGCTGCGGTCAGGATGAAGCCGAGGCCCACAAAGGGGTAGGCGAGCGAGAGCGGTGCTTTGCCCAGAACGAACAACCACACCATCGCACCAATTCCGTAAAGTCCAAGCCCGCCGATCACCATCGGAGACATCAGCATCGCGATCAGACCCGCCGCGCTTTCGCCTTGCGATGCGGCGCCGCTGCGATCGACGCCGATCTTCAGCAGCAATTGGGCAAGCGCCGAAAGGCCGACGCTCAGCAGGATCAGGCTCAGCAAACGCAACGACACAAGGCAGGCTCCCCGGGGACGAGGCTTAGCGCGTAGCAGGGCCGAGTAAAGCCGTCGTTAAATCTGGACGTTTTGGAAGGGTTCCGGGTGAGGGCGGGCCGATGCGAGACCAGGGGAGCAATCGGCCCGCCACTCTTAAGCGTTGAACGCTCTGGGGGAACATTGATGGTAATGCAGTGCCTGTGCCAACCCGTGCCAATCGCAGTTTTCTGCCGGTTACGATGGTTTAGCGAAATTAACGATTAGGGCTGGGTGTCAAGAATTCCGACAGATCAGTGCACATGCCCCGATGACGGATAGACACAGCCACGCAAG
>JANOQL010000438.1:0-2343 GCA_031414835.1 Sphingomonadales bacterium
ATCGAACAATCGCGCAAAATGCGTCGGCACCATGAAGATACCCGTGATGTCACGCGTGCCGATTTTGTCGAGCAACGCCTCGGGGTCGTTCGAGGAAAACAGCGTTGTCGTGCCGCCGAAATGGAGGGCGGCACAGGCAAAGACAAAGCCCGCCCCGTGACACAGCGGCGCCAGCGCCAGAAAATTATCGTCAGGCCCAAAACAGCGATACTCGGCCGCCATCGAGGCAAAAGTAATCGCGCGCGAACGGTGCGAGAGGAGAACGCCCTTGGGCCGACCCGTCGTCCCCGATGTATACGCGAGCGCAAACGGATCCGGTTCATCGACAACGACGCACGGACCTGTATCGCTGGCGCGCGCCAGCAGCGCTTCATAGCCATGGTCGATCACCAGCATTGGCACGTCGCGACACCAATCGGGATCGATCCTGTCGGTGCAATCGGAATGGACAATGATCAGCCGCGGCGTGCAATCTTCGAAAATATCGCTCAATTCGGCGGGGGTGAGCCTGGGGCTGAGCGTCGCGACAATCGCGCCAATATCCGACAGACCTGCGACCAGTTCGGCATATTCGAGACAGTTTGGCGCGATCAGCGCGACGCGATCGCCGGGAGCGAGCGCGAACCGCTCGCGTCCCAGATTGGCCACGCGCGCGATCCTTTGCACAAGCTCCCGATAGCTGAGCTTCCCAGTGTCGGCGGCAATCGCGACACGTTCGGGCACGCGCGCCGCCGCACTGCGGATGCCGCGACCGATCGTCATCGGTTGATAGCCGTCAGGCCGCATCGAGCTTTGCCGCCAGTTTGGGAAACACCCGAAGCGCATTGTGACGCATAACATTGGTGTGCGCCTCTGGCCGCAAGCCGTGGTCTGTCATTTCGGCAACGGCCCGGCGCGGATCGATCACCGGCCAGTCGGTCCCGAACAGCACTTTGTGGCTGCCATAACTGTTCATGTAGTGAACGAGCGAAGTGGGTAAATGCTTGGGCGCATAGGCGTCGATCCCGATGAACACGCGCTCATGCTTCCAAGCCATTGCGATCATCTCATCGGCCCAGGGCGTGCCGACATGGATACCGATCAGCGTGAGTTCGGGGAAATCGATCGCGACCTGATCGAGCAGGATCGGCCGTGCAACCGAAGGCAGTCGCACATCCTTCTGATAGATCAGATTTTGCCCGACCTGCAGCATATAGGGCAAGTCGAGCTCACAGCATTTGGCGTAAATCGGATACCATAACGCCGCATCGGGCGGCAGGCGGAACCAGTGCGGATAGGCATGGACCCCGACAAAGCCGAGGCTTGCGGCGCGTTCGAGATCGCGCAGTTGCGCCATGCCGCGCGTCGGATCGGCGCCTGCGAGGCCTGAAAACCGGGTAGGGTGGCGGTCGACCCAGCGCGCAACGGTGTCATAGGGAATTTCGAACGATCCCTTCCAGTGGGGATCGCCCGCGCGGACCGCGATCAGCAGCGAATGCGCGACGCCAGCCTCATCCATCAGCCGCACATAATCATCGGCATCGACGCCGCTGCGCATCGCCTGCGGCATCCGGACCTGATCCATGAATGCTGGATCAAAGCCGGTCTGCCCGGCGGAGACCTGTTCAGGACCGAACAGATTGACCACGATGTCGATGGCACCGATCACGCAAATTTCCTTTCGGCACTCGCCATACCGCGCTCAAGCATTGTTCACAAGCATGAACTACTAAAACATATTCGTGAACAACGCTTGACAGCCGAATGACCGCGTGACACCTTCACCGCCAATATCAGCTTCAGTCGCTTGATCAGGGAGGATCATCATGGCTCGAACCCGTGTATCGCTCAGGATCGTTCCGATCCTGCTTTCGACAGTGGCGGCCCCTGCCATCGCGCAAAATGCTGTGGACGCCGCGGCCGATTCGACCGAAATCATCGTGACCGCGAACAAGCGCGAACAGTCGATTATCGATGTCGATGCTTCGATCACCGCCTTGTCGGGAGATGCGCTTTCGGCGGCGGGCATTCTCGATACACAGCAGATTGTCAATGCGACGCCCAACCTGATCGTCCAGCGATCGGTGATTGGCAAGATTCACATTCGCGGGATCGGGAACGAGAATTACACCGTCGGCGGCGATCCCAGCGTCGCGGTGCATTCCGACGGGGTCTATGTCGCGCGCGCCGCTGCAGGATTGTTCGATCTGTTCGACATCGAACGTGTCGAAGTTCTGCGCGGTCCACAAGGAACGCTCTACGGTCGCAATGCGACTGGTGGCGTTATCAACGTCATTCCGCGCGCACCCGGCGATGAATTCGAAGGGTATGGCAGTATCGAATACGGCAATTTCGATCATATCC
>JANOQL010000439.1:0-1803 GCA_031414835.1 Sphingomonadales bacterium
GCGCATTTTGCGCGCGTCGTGTTTGTCGTTTTTGCGGACACATCACGCGACGAGATGGGGCCGGGAATGCCACCCGCCCTGTGGAGCAGGAGAAACACAGTCTATGGCACGTATCGCTGGGGTCAACATCCCGACCAACAAGCGCGTTGTGATCGCGCTGCAATATATTCACGGCATTGGCGCGACCAAGGCCAAGGAAATCACCACGAAGCTAAACATTGCCGAAAGCGCGCGCGTTCAGGATCTCACCGATCAGGAAGTGCTGCACTTACGCGAAACGATCGATGCGGCGTACACCGTCGAAGGCGATCTCCGTCGCCAGACCGCGATGAACATCAAGCGTTTGATGGATCTTGCCAGCTATCGCGGGCTTCGCCACCGTAAGGGGCTCCCCGTTCGCGGCCAGCGCACGCACACCAATGCGCGCACCCGCAAGGGCAAGGCCAAGCCGATCGCCGGCAAGAAGAAATAACAGAAACCGATCCGGGGGATCGGTTTCGAATTTCTTCTCCGCGTCGCAAGACGCGGAATGTTTCAACCAGGTAAGACTTCAGGAATTCTCACATGGCACGCGAACCTCAGCGCATTAAAAAGCGCGAGCGCAAAAACATCACGGCAGGCGTCGCGCACGTCAATGCCAGTTTCAACAACACGATGATCACCATCACTGATGCGCAAGGCAACGCGATTGCGTGGTCCAGCGCGGGAATGATGGGGTTCAAGGGCAGCCGCAAATCGACGCCGTACGCGGCGCAGGTTGCGGCCGAAGATGCCGGCAAAAAGGCCGCCGAACACGGCGTTCGGACACTCGAAGTCGAAGTCAAGGGTCCGGGCTCAGGTCGCGAGTCGGCGCTGCGCGCGTTGCAGACGGTTGGGTTCAACATCACTTCGATCCGCGACGTGACATCGATCCCGCATAACGGTGTGCGTCCATCGAAACGTCGCCGCGTCTAAGTTTCGGGCGTCTGACGTTCGCGTTCGATGCCCATCGCGCATCGGACCATATAGTTTCAATCGGCTGATCGGGGGGACGCCTCCCCAGCCAAACCCCAAGGGGAACATCGTGGCCATCAATTCCAAGAACTGGCAGGAACTCAAGAAGCCTGACGTGATCGAACGTCGCCCGACGGCAAACCCGCTCATCAAATCGAGCTTTGTCGCCGAACCGCTTGAGCGCGGTTTCGGGCTGACGCTCGGCAACGCATTGCGCCGTGTTCTGCTGTCTTCGCTTCAGGGCGCAGCGGTGACGTCGATCAAGATCGAAAATGTCCTGCACGAATTCAGCTCGCTTGCAGGCGTCCGTGAAGACGTTACCGATCTTGTCCTCAACGTGAAGCAAATTGCGTTGCGGATGCAGGGCGATGGCCCCAAGCGCCTCCAGCTTTCGGCCACTGGCCCCGGCGAAGTGACCGCCGGTCAGATCGCAGTATCGGGCGACATTGAAGTCATGAACCCCAAGCTGGTGCTGTGCCACCTCGATCAGGGTGCGGTCATCAACATGGAACTGACCGCTGATAGCGGCAAGGGCTATGTGCCCGCCGCTGCCAATCGCCCCGCCGATGCGCCGATTGGACTGATCCCTGTCGATGCGCTCTATTCGCCTGTGCGGCAGGTCGCTTACAAGGTCGAGAACACTCGCGTCGGGCAGGAACTCGATTATGACAAGCTGACGCTGACCATCGAAACCGATGGCACCGTGACGCCCGAAGATGCGCTCGCCTATGCCGCGCGCATCCTTCAGGATCAGCTCCAGCTGTTCGTCCATTTCGACGACAGCATGGCAGCATCGAGCCCGATGATCGG
>JANOQL010000440.1:0-3252 GCA_031414835.1 Sphingomonadales bacterium
GGCGAACATGGCGCTGGCCATGCCGCAGCCTTTGCCGATTTGGGCCGGCTACACGTTGCCATCGATCAGCAACTGGCCGATCTCGACGCCCCATTGGGTGACGTGCACGAGATTGCCTTTTTCCCGCCGGTGACAGGCGGATGATCCACATTTCAGTTCAGGCCGGAGATTTCGACAGCGGGGCCGAACTGGCTGCGCTTGAAACCCTCGGCGGTGGCGGTGTGGCGAGTTTTACTGGCGTCGTCCGCGGCAGCGGCGGGCTGACCGCGCTCGAACTTGAACACTATCCCGGCATGACCGAGGCCGCGCTCCGCCAGCTTGCCGAAGAATCAATGGTGCGCTGGCCTTTGCTTGGCGTCGCGCTCATCCACCGGATCGGGCGGCTTGTGCCGGGTGATCGCATCGTGTTTGTCGCGACAGCATCGCCACATCGCGCAGCTGCACTCGAAGCCAGCGGTTTCCTGATCGACCGGCTCAAGACCGACGCGCCGTTCTGGAAGAAGGAACATTTCGGCGATCGGGCCGAGTGGGTGGCCGTGCGCGATAGCGACAATGCGGCAGCGGAACGATGGGTGTGAGATAACAAAGCAGCGTGTCGCTTGAGCGCGCTTACTTCCCACGCGCTTCGGTCAACAGCCCGGCCAAAAGTGTAAACTCCTTCGCGCGCGGGCTGGCCTTACGCCACACAAGAGCAATATCGCGCGAGGGGTGTTCGGCAACCAGAGGCCGTGCCTCGACATTGGTGTGCGCCAAAATCCCGGCTTCGATCGCCATTTCGGGCAGCAGCGTGATACCAAGGCCATTATCGACCATCTGGACGAGCGTATGGAGCGATGTGCCGAGCATTGCGGCACCGCTCCGCAATTCGGGCCGGTTGCACGCCGATAGCGCATGATCCTTAAGGCAATGCCCGTCTTCGAGCAGCAACAGCCGGTCAGGCGCAATCGCATCGGGTCCGGGATCGTGCGCAGGTGCTTCGCCAGCAGGGAAGGCAAGATAAAGCCGGTCAGCAAACAGCGTTGCGCTATCGACGTCACCGCATGCGTAAGGCAGCGCCAGCAGCACACAATCAACATGCCCGCGATTGAGCGATTCGCACGCCGCAGCACTTGTTTCTTCACGCAGGTATAGTTTGAGATCGGGCCGGTCACGCCGCAGCTTCGCCAGCATGCGCGGCAGCAGAAACGGCGCGATCGTCGGGATCACGCTCATCCGCAATTCACCCGACAATGGCTCGCCCGCTGCGCGGACCATCGCGCCCAGTTCATCGGCTTCGCGCAACACCCGCCGCGCTTTATCGACAATCGCTTCACCCAAAGCTGTGAAGCGCACGACGCGGCGGGTGCGTTCGACCAGCGTCGTGCCGATCAGCGATTCGAGCTCGCGCAGACCCGCCGAAAGCGTCGATTGCGTGACGTAGGATGCTTCTGCCGCGCGTTTGAAATGGCCGTGATCGTGAAGCGCAACGAGATACTGGAGCTGTTTGATGGTCGGCAAATACGTCGTCATTGCGCAGCCTTAGCGGTGTTGACTGGATTTTCACAATCGGGAGGCTTAACTTGCGCTGCGAAGGAACATGCTATGCTGAATGGACTTGTCGCGTATCTCGAATCGATCAAGGAACGCGATCCTGCGCCGCGATCCCGCTGGGAAGTCCTCATTTACCCGGGTGTGTGGGCGCTGGGGCTTCACCGGATTGCGCACTGGCTGTTCGGTGCCGAACTGTGGTTTCTGGCACGGCTGGTCAATCACATCGCGCGCTTTTTTACCGCTATCGATATTCATCCAGGGGCGACAATCGGGCGTAACTTTTTCATCGATCATGGCTTTGTCGTCATCGGCGAAACGGCTGAGATCGGGGATAATGTGACAATTTATCAATGTGTGACGCTTGGCGGGACAAACCCTGCCAACGGCATCGCCGGAAAGCGGCATCCGACGATCTCCGATGGCGCGATCATCGGATCGGGCGCGCAAGTGCTGGGGCCGATCATCGTCGGGCCGCGCGCACGGATCGGCGCCAATTCGGTCGTCACCAAGGATGTGCCCGAAGGCGCAACGATGGTCGGTATTCCTGCACGGCAGACGCTGATCGAGGCTGAAGACTATCAGAAAGATTTCATGCCCTATGGAACGCCGTGCAGCGAACGCTTCGATCCGGCAACACAATCGCTCGAAATCCTGAAGTGCGAAGTCGAACAGCTCCAGAAACGGATAACGGCGCTGGCCGAAGCCCGCAGCGGAGACGGCGATGTCTCTGATTTGAAAAGTCGCGCCTGATGGGTGAGGTCATGCCGTTCCGAAGGCTGGCCAACGCGCAGACAGGGTTCGACCGCACCGAATTGTCGCGCATCCTCGATCTATATGGCCGTATGGTCGCTGCGGGGCATTGGCGCGACTATGCCATCGAACTCGGGCGTGACGCCGCGATTTTCAGCGCATTTCGCCGCACCGCCGAACGTCCCGAAATGCGGATCGAAAAGCGCCCCGCCTTGCGCAATCGTCAGGGCGAATGGGCGCTAATCGGCGAAGCAGGTGCGGTCCTAAAGCGCGGCCATGATCTGGGGCCGGTGCTCGCGCCCGTTGAACGCCGTCTGATGAAGCTGGTCGGCGGTTAGGCTGTCGCGGGAAGTCGTGCGCCGAGGCTATCAGGAACAAACCGCAATGCCGCCGCACGTGCCTTAGGCCAGAATGCAGAGAGCAAGAGCAGCGCCGATCCGATGACGAAGGCTGTCAGCGCGGTGTTTAGCCCGAGCGCGCCAAATGTCTGAAACAGGCTGCCCATCGCGTAAATCACATAGCCCAGTGCCGATACGAGCAGTGCCCGCCGGTCGATCGCCAGCGCGATCCAGCCCAGCACAATATAGACAAGGATCACGATAAAGGCTTGCCCTGTCGTCGGTTCCGAATCGAGCAGCCCCATCGCCCAGAAGATCGGATGAACCAGCATCGGTGCGGCGAGCAGGTGAAGCCAGAATGCGACATCGGATCGCCGCGTTTCGCGCTTGGGATCGGACACATCCCACCACATCGCCAGCCCGAATACGCCGAGGCCGAGAATGAAGAACAGCGCCTCGACACTGTCTTTGAGATCGGGGATCAGCCCGACGGCCAATGTCAGCAGCGTCACTGCCGCCGCCGCTGCGCCAGCAGCCACAGTAATCGGCACCTTGAACCTGCGCCAGTGAAACCACGCAGCGGCGGCGGCAAGACTACCACTGGCAGTCACGGCAAGCGCCTGAGCAATTTCCA
>JANOQL010000441.1:0-7632 GCA_031414835.1 Sphingomonadales bacterium
TTGTTCCGGCGCTGGAGCCAGTTGAAGCCCATCACCGCCGGAACTGCGACGATCAGGCCGATGGCCGTCATGTACAGCGCCTCACCGACCGGACCTGCGATCTTGGCGATGTCAGCCGAACCTTCGGCGGCGATCTTGATCAGCGCGTTCGTGATCCCGATCACGGTGCCGAGCAGCCCGACGAACGGCGATGTCGAACCCACCGTTGCAAGGAACGGCAAGCCTGTGCCGAGCTTTGCATTGACTGCATCCTGGCTCCGCTGAAGCGACGAGTGCATCCACTCATGCTGGTCCATCGGATCGATCAGCTTGCCATGCTCTTCTTCGGCACGCAGACCATCATCGACGACCTGGCGATACGCCGTATCCTTGCCGAGCTTTCCAGCGCCGTCACGGATGCTGGCCGCGCGCCAGAACGCAGGCACTTCTTCGCGCTGCTGCTTCATGATCTTCGCCTGTTCGAAATATTTGGTGAAGATAATGTACCAGGATACGACCGACATGAGGACCATGATCCCGAAAATCGTCCACGAAACCGGACCACCTTCTTCAAGCGCCTGAAGCAGGCCGAACGAGGTCTTTGCAACTTCTGTGGCACCTGCCGTCATGATGGTGAAATCGAACATAGGGTTTACTTTCCTCTGACAAATGGATGTGCGGGTTGAAACGAATTATTTAGGCAAACGCCATGTGACACGCTGTGTTTTGGTTTCGGCAATCGGACTGCCATTGGCATCAAGCGCTGCTTTGTACCGAAAGCGCCGAATGATCAGCTTGCAGGTTTCTGCATCGAGCGCAGGGCTTGCGCCGGAAGCCGAACAATCGCCAACGCGACCGTCAGCGCCCACCGTGAACCGCGCAACAGCGGTGCCTGCTTCTTCATTGCGGATCGACGATGGTGGATAATCCTCATCCGAAATCGAACCGCCACGCTGCACGGCCTTGGTCGCAACCTTTGGCGCTGCCGGAGGCGGCGGAGGCGGTGGAGGCGGAGGTGGTGCCGGAGGAGCCGTCGGTGTGATCGTCACTTGTTGCGTGTTCGTCGTGACGACGGGCGTCACGTTCACAGGCGGCGGTGCAGTCACCTTCGGCGGCGGTGGAATGTCGAGCTTTTCAGGCGGCGGTGGCGGCTCATCGGGTTCTTCGGGCGTTTCTTCTGCCACATCGAACGTTTTGAGATCCTCGAACGCCTGTTTTGCCGCGTCATAAGCGAGGCCGGTTATAAGGGCATAACCAGCGCCGACATGCAGCAGAGCAACGACCCCGATCGCAACGATCCGGCGCGAACTCAGTTCTTCTTGATCAGCGTAAGCCATTAAAAAACGACTCTCCCTCTATAGCCCATCGGGAGGCTGACACAGTGCCCCTGCCTTGGCAACTGCCCGTGCAACCCTCCGACCCCGAGCTTTGAATTCCCAGGTATCGATTGTTCACTTATCGCCGCCTCGCAGGGGACGCAACGGCTTTTCCCGTTGCAACTCGAAACTATGCTAAGCCCCCGTTCATGATCTGCATCCAAAAAGAGACACTATGATGAACACGATAAAAACCTTGATTTCCGTAGCGGCTGTAATGGGTGCCACAGGGGCATTTGGTCAGTCTGCACCCGTCGCGCCGCAGCCTTCGCGCTATAGCTATGCCGATCTGGCCGATTTTGCTTTATCGGGTCCGATCATTGCCGAGCTTCGGATTCGCAAGGCCGAAAAGCTGGCTGCTGCCGCCGGAAACCCCTCGGCAATCAGCCAGCGCTACCTCATCACAGCCGATGTGACGTCAGTGATTCGCGCGGGCACCAGCATTCCGCCGCGGATCGAATTCCTTTACGATGCGCCACGCGATGCCGAAGGGCGGCTGCCCAAACTCAACAAGGCCATGGTCACGATTGCGGCATTGCCGGTCGCTGGAAAGCCAAACGCATTGCGGCTGGCATCGCCCGATGCGCTGATCGTTTCGGGGCCAGCCGAAGCCGCCACGATCCGGGCGATCGTGACCGCCGCGATCGATCCTGCCGCACCGCCTGAAATCGCTGGTGTCGGCAGTGCATTTCACACAGCTGGCACGCTTGAAGGCGAAGGCGATACGCAGATTTTTCTCACCACTCGCGATGGCCGTCCGATCTCGTTCAACGTCATTCGCACGCCCGCTGCCGCACCGCGCTGGTCAGTGTCGATCGACGAGCTTGTGGATGCCTCAGGAGCGCAGCCACGGCGCGACACATTGCTGTGGTATCGGCTTGCCTGTTTCCTGCCTGCGACTTTGCCGTCTCCAAGCACGACATCGACGCCTGAATATGCGGCGATTGTGACCGAGGATTATGCAACCATAATGCGTGGCCTTGGCGCCTGTCGGCGCACCCGCCGCTAAGGCACCCAGCGCGATTCCCTGATCCAGCGGCTGGCGAGGAACTTCGTGCCCCGGATTACCGGCAGCCCTGCGTGCTCGGACAAGGGATCGACAGTGCGATCGGGGAGCGCGTTCCGGAATATGAGGCAATCGCCTTTGCGTCCACGAACTGAAAGCCCGGTTTTGATGAACGCGGTTTCGCCACCGTCGTAATCGTCGTTGAGCCAGACAAGCGCGGTCAGCACCCGCTGATTTTCGGATGCGCGGACGAAATCGAAATGCGGGCGGTATTGCTGGCCGGACTTGTACCGCAGGATCTGGATCGCCTCACCTTGATCCCACTGCGTCGCTGTGGCTGCCGCCAGCCGCCGGTTGAGGGCGTGGACACAGGGGTCTTCGATCATCCAGTGCAGCGTTGCACCATCCGAGGTGCGAATCGGATCGGCGATCATCCGCCCTTGGCTGTCATTGACTGTTGAGGCTTCGAAACGCGGATCGGCAAGGCGGCGGAGATAATCGCACTCGGCGCTGCTGAACAGCTTGGGAATTCGCCGGACCCGTGGCGTTTCGCTCAGGACAATCGCATCGGGCAGCGAGGCGGGATCGCCTGTCGTGTCGATTTCCATCTTGCGAACAAGGTCAAAGATCGCGCGGCGCATATCCGAACTGCGCGCTTCGTGCTTCAATCGTTTGCGTGCAGATGCCCAATCGCGCGCGCCAGCCACCCCGCTTGCCAGAAGGTTGGTGAAAATCGCAGCCGCATTGGCATGGCCTGCTTCGCCTGCCCGCCTGAACATATCGCGCGCGCCAGGCAAATCCTGCGGCACCAGCCCGCCGCGCCATTTCATTTCGGCGAGCATGGCGAGCGCCCCTGCATCGCCCGCCAATGCTAGCCGATTGATGATGACGACAGCTTCGGCAGCGCGGCCCGCATTCGACAGGGCGACGGCATGATCGAGATCGGGATGTCGTGAGGGCATCCTGTTTCCTTGCCAGACGCCATCGCATCCCGCCAGACATTGCAGGCTTGACGGAGCCCCAGCCACCCCGCCACCCTCGCGCGTATACGTGAGAGCATCGAACGGGGCATTATGAAGCTGGTTGTGGTCGAATCGCCTGCCAAGGCAAAAACCATCGAGAAATATCTGGGGCCGGGGCACAAGGTGCTGGCCAGTTTCGGCCATGTCCGCGATCTGCCGCCCAAGGATGGCTCGGTCGATCCTGACAATGGCTTTGCGATGATCTGGGATGCCTATGCCGACAAGGCGAAGCAGCTCAAAGCGATCACCGATGCCGCCAAAACTGCCGACGCGCTGATCCTCGCGACCGATCCCGATCGCGAAGGCGAAGCGATCAGCTGGCACGTCCGCGAAGTGCTCGCCAAGCGCAAGGCATTGCCCAAGCATGTCGAACGCGTGACGTTCAACGCGATCACCAAGCCTGCCGTGCTCGCCGCGATGGCCGCCCCGCGCGATCTCGATCACGACTTGATCGATGCGTATCGCGCGCGCCGCGCGCTCGATTATCTGGTCGGATTCACGCTTTCGCCAGTGCTGTGGCGCAAGCTGCCGGGGGCCAAATCGGCGGGCAGGGTGCAATCGGTGACGCTGCGGATGATCGTCGATCGCGAACGCGAGATCGAGATGTTTCGCGCACAGGAATACTGGTCGGTCACCGCGCAGATGGAGCAGGATGGGATCGGCTTTGCCGCGCGGCTCGTGCGGTTCAAGGGCGAGAAGATCGACCGGCTGACGATTGGTGATGCAGGCACGGCGGAGGCCGCCAAGGCCGCTGTTGAGGCAGGCCGGTTCGCGGTCGTGTCGGTCGAAACCAAGCCGCTCAGCCGCAACCCGCCACCCCCCTTCACCACCTCGACAAAGCAGCAGGAGGCCGCGCGCAAACTGGGCATTGCCCCGAGCCACACGATGCGCCTCGCGCAATCGCTCTACGAAGCGGGCGATATCACCTATATGCGGACAGACGGCGTCCAGATGGACGGCAGCGCGATTTCGGCCGCGAGAGGCGCGATCGCCAAGCGCTATGACGCGTCGTATGTGCCCGACAAGCCGCGCCAGTATCAGACCAAGGCGAAGAACGCGCAAGAAGCGCATGAAGCGATCCGCCCGACCGATTTCGGCAAGGATCGCACCGCATCGGGCGATTTTGCGCGGCTGTACGAACTGATCTGGAAACGCGCGATGGCGAGCCAGATGGCATCGGCGCGGATGGAACGCACTACGATCGAGATGGCCGACGGCACTGGCCAGACGGGGCTACGCGCCACCGGGCAAGTGGTGCTCTTCCCCGGCTATCTCGCGCTGTATGAAGAGGGCCGCGATGACAGCGAAGACGATGATTCAAAGCGGCTGCCGCTGATCCGCGAAGGCGATGCGCCTGCGAAGAAATCGGTCGAGGCCGAACAGCATTTCACCCAGCCGCCGCCGCGTTATTCCGAAGCGAGCCTTGTCAAAAAGATGGAAGAATTGGGCATCGGGAGGCCATCGACCTATGCGTCGATCCTCCAGGTCTTGAAGGATCGCGATTATGTGCAGACCGATAAAAACCGCTTCATTCCCAATGAATCGGGGCGGCTGCTGACAGCGTTTCTCGAACGATTCTTCGAACGCTATGTCGAATATGATTTTACCGCCGGGCTTGAGGAAGAGCTTGACGATGTGTCGGGTGGCCGCGCGCAGTGGCAGTCGGTGCTCGAGGCGTTCTGGCGCGATTTCAAACCCAAAACCGCTGAAGTGATGGAACGGCAACCGTCCGAAGTCACCGCCGCGCTTGATGAGTTCCTGTCACCATACCTCTTCCCGCAAGAGGCTGACGGCGGCGACCCGCGACTGTGCCCAGCATGCAAGGCCGGAAAACTCGCGCTGCGCGGTGACAAATTTGGCGCGTTCGTCGCGTGTTCGAACTATCCCGAGTGCAAATACACCCGCCAGTTCGGGCAGAGCGGCAATGGCGATGGCAGCGTTTCGACCGGCCCCGAAGTGATGGGCCAGCATCCCGAAACAGGCGTTGACATCACGCGCAAATCGGGGCGCTTTGGGCCTTACGTCGAAATGCCGCGCGGTGAAGGCGAAAAGCCCAAGATGGCGTCGATCCCCAAGGATATTCCCGATGCCGATTTCGGGCTCGATTGGGCGGTCAAGCTGCTCGATCTGCCGCGCACCGTCGGCGATCACCCCGAAACCGGGCTGCCGATCAGCGCGAGCATCGGGCGTTACGGGCCGTATCTCGTTCACAACAACAAATATGCCCGGCTGCAATCGACCCATGACGTGTTTGAAACCGGCATGAACGCCGCCGTCGTCAAGCTCGCCGAGGCGGCGGCAGGCGGCAATAGGCGCGGGGCCGGGGCCGCGCGTGAGCCGCTGAAGGTGCTGGGTGCCCACCCCGTCTCAGGCATCGAGCTCAAGGTGATGGAAGGCCGCTACGGCCCCTATGTCACCGATGGCACGACCCACGCCTCGCTCCCCAAATCGGCCACGCCAGAGGCATTGACGCTTGATGAGGCCATCCTCTTGATCGACGAACGCGCGGCGAAAGCTCCGGTGAAGGGAAAGAAAAAGGTCGCAGCGAAAAAAAAGGCTCCAGCGAAGAAGGCGGCAGTGAAGAAGAAAGCTGTGGCCAAGGCATGACGACAACGGGGGCAGGCCACCACCTGCCCCCGCACCCTTCGCTCAGGCCACGCCTGCGAACCTCAGCAGGTCGATCATCGCAAAATCTTCATTGGTCTTTGCCGGATCGATCGTCGGCAGGAACGGTTCCCATTCGGGATCCTGCGACAGGTATGACTGCCTGTCGCCTTCGAGCAGCCCGATGAACACTTCGGAAACGATCCTGCCGCCAACAGCCCCAAGCTGTTCGCCGCTTTGCTGGACCGCTGCCTCACGCAAGATGTAGAACCACAGCGGCGTGTGATCGTCCATCCCGAACGGCTTGAGCATCGCAAGGTCCGATTGGGCGAGCGCAGGCAGTTTCATCGCCGCTGCCACCCGCTGCCCCGATGGCAATGAAAAGGTCAGGTGGCGGAGCAGGTTGCGCTGCGCCAGCGAGTTGGGGTTGGTCGTCGCATTGGGGTTCGACACGACGGTCGCGGGCAAACGGAACAAGGCAGTCGAAAGGATCGTATCGATTTTCTTGTTGGGCCGCACATTGCCATCGCCGAAATCGAAAAAGGTCGGCCAATCGATAAAGCGCCGCTTGGCGCGAAACCCGCCCGTCAGATTGTCTGGGTCAGTCGGGCTTGACGGCGTTTCCTTGAAGATCAGCGCAAAAAACGGCGTGTTCCCCGGATTGCCTGTAAAGTTCGCGCGATAGCTCGGGCGGACCTGGCTATGACCGAAGCGATAGGCCGCGACCGAGAATTCGACCGGAATAAACGGCTCATTATTCCATTTGTAGAATTTGCGGCCATTGGTGAGGATGTCATCGACCACGTCCTGCCCGCATGTTTTGGGCAGGAATTCGTGGAGGATGATCCACTGATAATGCCAGCGGACAATCCGTTGCGCCTCGGCGAAAATCTCGTTCCGCTCGGTCAGCCCGATATCGGTCTTCACATGATCGACCACGGCATTGTGAAACTTCAGCATCGCCACCTGAAGCTGTGACAGGATCACATTTTCGTCGTTGCGCGGATCGCCGATCATCGGCGTCAGCTGCGAATTGCGCGGCAGATCGGGTTTGCCGCCGGGGGCCAGCAATTCGATCAGGAACTTGATGCCCTGCCCCGCCGCGCTTTGGTCGTAGAGATGCGGGCTGCCATCGGGGCCGTTGCCGTACACGCTGTCGAGCCCGAAGGTGGGCGTCCGCACATTGGCGATCATTTCGGGATCGGTCTGCCGCGTCAGGCTCGAACTGATGTCGAGCGTCATGTCATGATCGAGGAACTGGCCAAGAAACGTCATGCCGGCCGTCAGCTTGGGATTATTCTGGTTGCCCGCCGACAGATTGGCATCGGTGATCAGCAATGTCGGATCGGCAGCGAGGTTTTCCATCGCATCCATGATCCCGCCGGCCTTGCCGATTTCGAGCAACGACTTGCGGGTTTTGGGGGTATCGGTCGCGAATGCGGGCAATTTGCCGAACATCCGGCCAAATCGGCCCGAATCCTGAAATTTGGAAATGGGCGGGACAATATCCTGCGGATAACTACCATGTCTTGGCATCACACTCTCCTTGCGTGTTTGTTGGTCCGGACAGTGTCCGGACAGAAGAGCGACCCACTGGGGGTAAACGATGCACCAAGTTCTGGCGTGAGAAGATGCGATCCCGGCA
>JANOQL010000442.1:0-12538 GCA_031414835.1 Sphingomonadales bacterium
TCCAGGCGCCGAGCCGGGGCTTCGTGCGATTGCCGCTGCCGACCGCAGTTTCGATGCCGGTCAATTTACCGAAGGCGCCAAATTCGCCTACAAGCTGATCTTGGAAGGCTATTGGGCCGGCAACGAAGATGTGTATCGCGATTTTGTTTCGCCCGACGTGCGTGAGGCATTTGCCGAATCGATCGCCGCGCGGGCCGAATTGGGTCATGTGCTCGACAACCGGATGATCGGGATCGAACGCGCTGTCATTGCCGATGCGAAGCTGGTCAGCGGCGTTGCTGAAATCACGGTGCGTTTCGACGCCGACATTGCCAGCGTCACGCGCGATGCCGATGGAAAAGTGGTTGCAGGTTCGATGTCCGATGCCGTGCCGACGCATGATTCATGGACATTCACGCGCACCATCCGTTCGGACGATCCGAACTGGATTTTGACGGATACCGACGAAGCCTCGTAAGGGCGGGGAATGCTGATCCGTTTTACAGTCGCGTTCGTAGCCGCGCTCATGCTTTCTGCATGCGGCGGACGGATTATTCCGCAATCGGCGAATACGCCATCGACGAAACCTCAAGGATCGGCATCGACGCGACCGGCAGAAACGGCCGCGCGGCCGATCCCGGCCACACCGATTGCCCCTGCGCCAGTCACGGCAACCGCTGGCGCGACAGCGCGCAGCACTGGCGTCATCCTGGCCCAAGCCGGTGACGTGCCATTCGACGCACCATCGGCAACCCGCGCGCTGAAAGCATTCCGGATCAGCTGTCCATCGGTGCTGCGACGCGCCGATCAATCAGGGCTAACCCGACCTGATGACTGGCGCGCGGCTTGTGCTGCCGCGACCGGCTGGCCCGATGGCAATGCGGTGAGTTTTTTCACCGAGAATTTCGACATGGTGCAGGTCGGTGACGGCAAGGCATTTGCGACTGGATATTACGAACCGGAAATCCTGGGGTCACGAAGCCAGTCAGCACAATACAGCGTGCCGGTTTACAAGCGTCCGCCCGACCTTGCCGAAATCGATCTCGGGACATTTTCGGATTCGCTCAAGGGCAAGAAGATCAGGGGCAAGGTCGAAGGCCAGAGCTTCGTGCCCTATGCCGATCGAACCGCAATCGAAGATGGCGCGCTTGCGGGACGCGATCTTGAAATCGCCTGGGCAGCCGATGCCGCCGAATTCTTCTTCCTTCAGGTGCAAGGGTCAGGACGGCTGCGGCTGCCCGACGGGTCGGTGATGCGGATTGGCTATGACGGGCAGAACGGGCGCGATTACACGGGCATCGGAAAGCTGATGCGCGATCGCGGGCTGCTTGGGCCGGGGCAAGCCTCGATGCAAGGGTTTGTCGCCTATTTGAACGCCAACCCCGAACAGGGCCGCGCGATCATGCGCGAGAATAAAAGCTGGGTGTTTTTCCGCGAACTGACGGGCGCGGGACCGGTCGGAGCGCTTGGCTTGCCCGTCACCGCGCGTGGCACCGTTGCCACCGATCCGGCGTTTGTGCCACTCGGCGCGCCGGTGTTTCTGTCGATGGACCGCGCCGAGCCCAATGGATTGTGGATTGCGCAAGATACCGGCGGCGCGATCAAGGGCAGCAACCGCTTCGACACTTTTTGGGGCGCAGGCGATGAAGCGCGGCGGATCGCAGGCGGCATGTCAGCACGCGGCACTGCGTTCGTGTTGCTCCCCAAAGGCGTCTTCACGCGGATAGCGGCCGAGGGCAATGCGACGCCTTAGTCCGCAAGAAGCGGCGCTGTGGCGTGCGGTGGCCGGCAGTGTGCGGCCACTTGGTCTTCACCGAGCTTTTGCTGCAAACCCCGCTCATCTCGAGCGAAGTCGAGAGACCGGTTCGAGCGAAGCCGAGAACCAGTCCCCACCTCGCAAAAGCATCTCGGCTGCGCTCGATGCTGCCCCTCGACTGCGCTCGGGGAGAGCGGGAAACCTCAATCCCGGAGGAAGTCACAACACGCTCGACGCGCGCTGGGACAAGCAACTCGCCACCGGACGGATCGAGCCCGATTTCACCATCGATCTCCACGGCGAAACGCTCAGCAGCGCACACGCGCGGCTCAACCGCAGTCTCGATTTCGCGATCCGAACCGAGGCGCGCGTGATCCTGCTGATTACGGGGCGACCAGCAGCGGACAATCCTCGTCTGCCGCCGACCAGCCGTGGCGTGATCCGTGCCTCTGTCAAAGACTGGCTCGCCGCGTCTTCGCACACCAGCCGGATTGCCGCGATCCGCAACGCCCATCCCCGCCACGGCGGCGCGGGTGCGCTTTACCTGATCCTGCGCAGGAACAGGGATTGAAACGATAATGAAAAACTTTGCCGTCTACCCTGAGCTTGTCGAAGGGCTGTCCTTCTTTTCATCGCTATAAACAGGACAGGGCTTCGACAAGCTCAGCCTCGACGGATTGGGTTGAACTACGTTATTAACTGACAGGCTGGAGCACCCCCACCCGCGCGATCACATCGGCATAAACCCTCGTCAGCGTATCGATGTCATGCACCGAGGCCGCCTCATCGCGCTTGTGCATCGTCGCATTGCGCAGGCCGAATTCGACAACGGGGCACAATTTCGACAGGAACCGCGCATCCGATGTACCGCCGGTCGTTGAAAGTTCAGGTGCCACCCCGGTCACGCCCGACACCGCATCGGCAATAAGGCTGCTCCATACACCCGGCATCGTCAGAAATGCCTCACCTGAAATCCGCGCGACAAGAGTGCCACCCTCGGCCTCGACAACGCCCCGGATGCGCGCGACCAGATCTTCGCCGCGTTGCAAATCGTTGAACCGGATCGACAGCCGCGCGCGCGCTTCTGCGGGGATCACATTTGTTGCGACATTGCCGGTATCCATGTCGGTCAGTTCGATGTTCGACGGCTGAAACCAGTCGGTCCCGTCATCAAGGTGGATCGCCTCGATTGCCGCAAGCATCCGCACCAGCTTGGGGATCGGGTTATCGGCCAGATGCGGATAGGCGACATGGCCTTCCTTCCCGTGCGCAGTGATCCACATATTGACCGAGCCGCGCCGCCCGATCTTGATCGTATCGCCCAGCCGGTTGACCGACGTCGGTTCGCCAACGAGGCAATAATCGGGGATCAGATCGGCTTCGCGCATGAGCTCGATCAGCGCGACTGTGCCGTGGATCGCCGGGCCTTCTTCATCGCCAGTGATGATCAGGCTCAACCGCCCAGCTGTGGTTTCAGGGATCGCGGCCACGAACGCGGCGATACTGCCCTTCATATCGACGGCGCCACGACCGTAGAGCAAGTCGCCGCGCAGCTGCGGATCGAACGCGCCCGACGTCCAGCCTTCGCCAGGTGGCACGACATCGAGATGGCCTGCAAATGCGAAATGCGGCGCACTCCCGGTTCCAGCGCGCGTGGCCAGCAGGTTTTCAACGGGGCCATCGGGTGCTTCGCCATCGATTGTCCGCCATATCGTAAAGCCTTTGGCGACCAGCGCCGCGTCAAGCACGTCGAACACTGCGCCTGTGGCGGGCGTAACGCTGGGTGCTGCGATCAATAGCTTGGCAAGGTTGAGAGCTTCAGACATCGTCCAGCCATTGCCGAACTGCCGAAAGTCTGTCCATGCCCAAGCTCGATCTCGATACAATTCCGCAGACCAACGCGACGGGCTATCCGCCGCCACACGATGCCGCTGTCAAGGATCGCTGGTATCGCCGCCTCGCACCTCTCAGCGGCCTCACCGATTTTGCCGCGAGCCATGTCACGCTCAAACCCGGCGGCTGGTCTTCGCAACGTCACTGGCACGATGGTGAGGATGAAATGGTCATCATGATCGCAGGCGAAGCCGTGCTGATCGAAGATGATGGCCGCACCCCGATGCGGCCCGGAGACATAGCGGTATGGCCCAAGGGATCGACCAATGGCCACCATTTGATCAACGAAAGCGCTGCCGAGTGCGTGTTCATTGCGCTGGGCGGCGGTGCCCGCGTCGATACCGGGGGCGGCTATTCGGATATCGACATGCTGTTCACCGCCGACGGGCGCTACACGACCAAGGATGGCGTGGATTATGGAGTGGATAGGGTGAGGTGATGGCTCTCTACTAAAAAAGATCCAAGCTCCGTTCAGGCTGAGCTTGTCGAAGCCCTGCCTTTCTTTTGGCGGACACAAAGCAAAGCAGCCCTTCGACAAGCTCAGGGTAGACGGGGTTTGTTGTCGATTGCGGGAATAGGCGTGCCCTACCCCAAATCCGCCGCAACAAAATCCGCCGCGCGTTCGCCGATCATGATGCTCGGGGCATTGGTGTTGCCTGACACCAGCCGCGGCATCACGCTGGCATCGGCAACATACAGCCCGGCAACCCCGTTGAATCTCAGCTGCGGATCGACCACGGCATCGGCATCGCTGCCCATCCGGCAGGTGCCGACGGGGTGATACACAGTGTCTGCGCGCGACCGGATCAGCGCGTCGAGTGCGGCATCGTCTTCGATGTCGATCGGGTAGCGATCCTTCGGCTGATACGCCTGCAACGACGGGCTCTGGAATATCCGGTGCATCAACCGCACGCCTTTGCGCAAAATGTCCAGATCGCGCTCGTCGCTGAGGAAGTTGGGATCGATTGCAGGCGCTGCCGCAGCGTCGGGTGAGGCGAGCCGCACGCTCCCTCGGCTTTCGGGGCGCAGCACGCAGGCATGGCAGCTGAAGCCATGCCCCTTCACCTTCTCACGCCCATGATCCTCGAGCATTGCAGGCACGAAATGATACTGGATGTCAGGCGCGGGCAAATCGGGCGAGGTCCGCCAGAATCCGCCGGCTTCGGCAAAACAGGTCGTCATGATGCCCGTCCGCTTGCGGCGATGTTCGATGATCGCTTTCACCATCCGCCAATTGCCCGCAAAGCTATCGCCGAAAAACGCCGTCGACGGGCTTTCGAAGCTCGACACGTAATCGATATGATCCTGCAAATCTTCGCCGACACGCGGCGCATCATGGACCACGCCAATCCCCATGGCCTGCAAATGCGCTGCCGGGCCGAGGCCGGAAAGCTGCAATATCTGTGGCGATCCGAACGCGCCTGCCGAAAGCACCACCGCGCCCTTCGCAGTCAGCGTCTGACGCTTGCTCCCCTGCCGGATCGTCACCCCGGACGCACGGCCATCTGTCACTTCGATCTTTTCAACGAGCGATTTGGGGAAAACCTTGAGCCGCCCTGCCCGTTCCTGCGGCTCGACATAGGCGCGCGCGGCGGTCCAGCGTTCGCCGCCTTTTTGCGTCGTCTGATACAGCCCGAAGCCATCCTGCTCCGCCCCGTTAAAATCGGCGTTGACCGGCAATTGCAATTCGCGCGCGGCCTCGACGAACGCGAGGCTGCCCGGATTGGGCGAACCCTGATCGCTGACGCTTAAGGGGCCACCCTTCCCGTGAAAATCGTTCGCCCCGCGCACATTATCTTCGGCGCGTTTGAAATAGGGGAGCACCGCGTCATAGCTCCAGCCAGTCGCGCCCAACGCCGCCCATTGGTCGTAGTCGAAACGATGCCCACGGATATAAACCATCGCGTTGATCGCCGATGATCCGCCAAGCCCGCGCCCGCGCGGCTGATACCCGATCCGCCCATTGAGCCCCTTTTGCGGCAGCGTGTCATAGCGATAGTTCGCCGCAGCGGGCACGAATGGCATAAACCCCGGCGTCTTGACCAACATATTGTCATTGCGCCCGCCCGCTTCGATCAGCGCCACTTTATACTTGCCCGTCTCGGCCAGCCGGCCGGCAACCGCGCTGCCGCCCGATCCGCCGCCGATCACGATGATGTCGAATTCCATTCAGTTCTGCTCCTGTCGGGTCGCGTCCTGTCGGTTGACCCATTGCGCCCGGATCATGTCGCTCGTCTCGCGGCTTGCGTCGTGGCTCCATCCCGGCGGGCGCCACAGATAATCGAGCTTGTGCCGCCACGGCGCCGCCAAAAAATCGCGCGCCATGCCGATCCATTCGTGAAACACACTCCACAACAGGTTGAAACTGCCAAGCTGTTTGATGATGCCATAGCGGATCGGCTCATCATCGACCTCTCGCGTGAAGCTGCCGAACATCTTGTCCCAAACGATGAACACGCCTGCATAATTGCGATCGAGATAGCGTGGGTTGGTCGCATGGTGGACGCGGTGGTGGCTGGGCGTGTTCATCACCGCTTCGAACCAGCGCGGCAGCTTTCCCACGGCCTCTGTGTGAATCCAGAACTGATAGATCAGGTTCACGCCGCCACAGAACGCGACCATCGCAGGGTGAAACCCGATCAGCACCAGCGGGATGCGGAACAGGAAATTGCCTGAGAAAAAACCCGTCCATGGCTGCCGCAGTGCGGTCGACAGATTGTAATGCTGGCTCGAATGATGATTGACGTGGCTCGCCCACAGCCAGCGGACGCGGTGCGAAGCGCGGTGGTAGATATAGTAAAGCAGATCGTCGAGCACGAAGCACAAAGCCCATGCCCACCATGCAAACGGGATCGTCGCCATCCGGACGCCATAACCCCAGGCATAGGCGGCTGCGACGGCAGCAAATGCGGCGACCACCGTGCTGCCAAGGCCCAGGCCCAGACTGGTCAACGTGTCTCGCGCCTCATACGCGTCAGGTGCGCGACGTTTCGCCCAGACGATCTCAACTAATGTAAGGATCACAAAAACAGGGATTGCGATGGCAACTGGATCGAACAGGTCAGGCACAATCGTCATCGCACACCCAAATGCCGAAGGCCCGCTGCCCATTCCTGCGCGGGTGGTCCAAGATTCAGCGTCACTCGTCCAAATCCGTCAGGAAAGGCGAGTGTCAGCAAATGCTGGTCGAGCCGCGCCTCAATTTCAGGTGTCAGAATCCGTCCAGCATACCGCGCGCCATGGCTTCGAATCAGCAATTGCCGACCGTCGGAACTGCGCAGCAATGCTGAATACCCAGCCCGATCGCGACCGACTGCGACGGCATCAAACCCATAAACCAATCCCGCAGCAACCCGGCGCGCATCTTCATCCGAACCCAACCGCGCTCCGGCACCCAGCTTCTGCCAGCGCACAACGCCAGCAATCAGCAAAATTGCAGCCAGTGACGCTGCGAACTGAGCGAGCAACGCAACCGTCATGCTTGTGCCTTGAGCATATCCATGAGCGGGCGAACAGGAGACACATCGTAACCGGCATCGGCGGCAATTGCGGTCAGCGTGTCGGCATCGCCACCTTGCGATGATTCGGCCAGCGCCCACAGCAGCGTCGAACGCGTGCCCGAACGGCAATAGGCCAGCACCGGCCCCGCCGCGCCTTCGAGCGCCGCCACCATTGCCTCAACCTGCGGCTGGCTGAACCCTGTATGCGTGATCGGAATGGCAACATAGCCAAGTCCTGCGGCGGCGGCAGCGGCGGCGATGTCTTCACCCGGAACCTGATCGGGCGATTCATCTTCGGGCCGGTTGTTGACGATCAACACCACCCCCTGGCGCGCCGCCTCTGCCACAGCCGCGACATCGATCTGCGGTGCCACGAAAATATCGTCAGTGAGTTTGCGAAACATGGGAACGGCCTAGCAGATCGGAAAGCGGCTGTGTAGCATCTGGCGATGGTTTATCGTATCGCTTTTGCAATCGCATTCCTCGCCATTCCCGCAATCGCCCCGCCTGCAATCGCTGCGCCTGCAATTGCCGCGCCTCCGGGAGAAGCGGCGCGCTGGGCCGCCACAGCCGCGCGTGTCACGATCACGCGCGACGATTGGGGTGTGGCGCATATCAAGGGCCGGAGCGATGCCGATGCCGTATTCGGCATGATTTATGCGCAGGCCGAAGACGATTTTCCGCGCATTGAGGCCAATTATCTGACGGCACTCGGTCGCACTGCCGAAGCCGAAGGCAAAACCGCACTTTGGCAGGATTTGCGCGCCCGAATGTATAATGATCCGAAGAAGTTACAGGCACTTTACCGGCAAAGCCCTGCCTGGCTCAAGCGCCTGATGAATGCGTGGGCCGACGGCCTCAATTTCTACCTCTCGCAACCCGGTGCATCGCAGCCGAAGGTCATTACCTGGTTCGAACCGTGGATGGCGCTCAGCTTCACCGAAGGCAGTATCGGCGGTGATATCGAAAAGATCGATGTTGGCGCGCTCAAGGCCTTTTACACTGGTAGCGATCCGAAGCCTGTAGCCGCTGCGATTGCCGAGCCGGAAACACGCGGATCGAACGGCATCGCCATCGGCCCCTCCAAAAGCAAAAGCGGCCACCCGCTGCTCCTCATCAACCCGCACACCAGCTTCTTCTTCCGCTCCGAACAGCAGGTGACAAGCGACGAGGGGCTGAACGCCTATGGTGCAGCGACGTGGGGGCAGTTTTTCATCTACCAGGGCTTCAACGCCAGCGCCGGGTGGATGCACACAACCAGCGGGCTTGATGCGGTCGATGAATTTGCGGTCGAACCAGAAGACGGCGGCAGCAGCTACAGATTCGGAACCAAGTCGCTACCGATCCTGAAATCGACCGTGACGATTGCCTATCGCACCGCAGATGGCGGCACCGCCAGCCGCAGCTTCCCCATATATCGCACGCAGCATGGCCCGATTGTGCGCGCCACAGGCAGCCAGTGGATCGCCTTTGCGATGATGGACAGGCCGATTGCCGCGCTCGAACAATCGTTCTTGCGCACCAAGGCAAAGGACTACGCCGCATTCGTCAAGGTCGCCACGCGCAACGCCAACAGTTCGAACAACACGATCTTCGCCGATAGCCGTGGCAACACGGCCTACCTCCACCCGCAGTTCAATCCGCGTCGCGATGAGAGGTTCGATTATGCCAAGCCGGTCGATGGCGGAGACCCGAACGCAGCCTGGCACGGCAATCACCGCATGGCCGAAACACCCAATCTGCTCAATCCGAAGACGGGGTGGATTCAGAACACCAACAACTGGCCCTATTCCGCCGCCGGGCCGGACAGCCCCGATCCGAAACGCTTTCCCCGCTACATGGACGTGTATGGCGAAAACCCGCGCGGGGTGAACGCGATGCGACTGCTGAGTTCGAGCGGTGCGCTCGATTCCGAAGGGCTGCGGCAGATCGCCTATGATTCATATTCGACGGCCTTCGCCGAACTGATGCCAGGGCTCGTCGCCGCGTGGGAGGCGTCGCCAGCGGGGGCGGAGCGCACCAAACTCGCCGCGCCCGTGGCGATGCTCAAGGCATGGGATTATCGCTGGTCGGCAGATTCTGTGGCAACAACGCTCGCCATGTTCTGGGGCGAAGAAATCGGGGCGATTGTGCAGCGCGACTTTGCCGATAATGACCGGCGCGCCTTCTACGACCGACTCAAGGCGCTTCCAGACGCACGCAAAGTCGAGGCGCTGACCAAAGCCGTGGCAACGATCGAGCGCGATTTTGGAAGATGGCAAACGCCGTGGAGCGATGCGAACCGGTTTCAGAGATTGACGCCTGCCATCGCGCCAGCCTTCGACGATGCGCAGCCCAGCATATCTGTTGGGTTCGGTTCGGCGAAATGGGGTTCGCTGCCCGCATTCGAAGCAAAGCCCTACCCGAACACAAAGCGCTGGTATGGAACGAGGGGCAACAGCTTCGTCGCGATCGTGGAATTCGGGCCGCGTGTCCGGGCAATGGCGGTCACGGCAGGCGGGTTGAGCGGCGACGCCAAGTCGCCCCACTTCAACGATCAGGCCCAACGCTACGCAGCAGGCGATCTCCGCCCCGTTTATTTTCACACAGACGAGCTCGCCGGCCATATCGTCAAGCGTTACCGCCCGGGCAAATAGCGTCCCACAGTCTCGAGAAACGCCTCTCCATAAGTTTCGAGTTTTCGTTCCCCCACTCCGGGAACGAGTGCCATGTCGCGAAGCGATTTGGGCCTGATCCGCGCCATTTCACGCAGCGTAGAATCGTGGAATATCACATAGGGCGGCACACCGGCATCAGCCGCGACGCTACGACGGCAGGCCTTCAAGGCATCGAACAGTGGATCGTTGATTGGGTTTGCTTCGGCGGCCGATCCTCGCCGCGCGCGTGGTGCCCGCACAGCCTGCGCAATCTCGACCTTGGTTTCACCCTTCAAGATTGCGCGCGCGGCGCCGCCAAGTTGCAGCCCGCCATATTCGTTCGCAACCAGATCGCCACGCGCCTGCAACGCCCGTGCAACTGGCTTGAGCATCGGCGCTTCATCATTGCCGACAATGCCGAACACCGACAATTTGTCATGCCCGCGCTGGCTTGCGCGGTCATCGCTGCGGCCTGTCAATATGCTCTCAAGATACCCGACGCCAAAGCTCTGCCCGGTGCGATAGACAGCAGAAAGCAGCTTGCGCGCAATCTCGGTTGCATCGATTACGCCCGGCGCGTGGAGGCAATTGTCGCAATTACCGCATTTGGCAGCGGGTTCTTCACCGAAATGGCGGAGCAACACCGCGCGCCTGCATCCGTGAGTTTCAACAAGGCCCACCAGCGCATCGATCCGCGTCCGCTCGGTCGCAAGCCTGCCCTCGGGCACTTCCGAAAGCCGCGCTCGCGCGCGCGAAAAATCGCCGGTGCTCCAGAACAGATGCGCCACCGCCGGATCGCCATCGCGGCCCGCGCGCCCGCTTTCCTGATAATAAGCCTCGATCGATTTGGGCAGACCGGCATGGGCCACGAACCGGACATCGGGTTTGTCGATCCCCATCCCGAATGCGATCGTGGCGCACATCACCATATCTTCCGACGCCACAAATTCGGCCTGCGCGCGCTGGCGATCGGCTGATTCCATCCCCGCATGATAAAAGCGCGTCCGCCGCCCGGTCTTGGCGAGCAATGCCGCTAGCTTTTCGCATTTGTCGCGGGTCTGCGCATAAACGATCCCGGCGCCCGGGTTTTGCCGCATCAACCCTGCAATCGCCGATCCGGCCGATGGCGCATTGGTCATTGCGTAACGGATGTTGGGCCGGTCGAAGCCTGCAATGATCAGCCCGTCTGCCGGAATACCAAGCTGTGCCAGTATGTCGTCACGCGTATGCGCATCGGCGGTCGCGGTCAGCGCGAGCCGCGGCACATCGCGATAATCGTCGAGCATCGGGCGGAGCAAGCGGTAATCGGGCCGGAAATCATGCCCCCATTCAGACACGCAATGCGCCTCATCGATTGCGAAGAGGTTGATCTTCGCCTCACGCAACATCCCGCGAAACTCGCCCTGCGATGCGCGTTCGGGTGCCACATACAACAGATCGAGCGCACCATTGCGAAACCGGTCGATCGTCTCGGCCCGGTTATTGTCCGCCGATGTCAAAGTCGCCGCACGGATCCCTGCCGCATCTGCCGCCCGCATCTGATCGTGCATCAGCGCGATCAGTGGCGATACGACGATGCACGTGCCATCCTTCATCACCGCTGGCAGCTGATAGCAGAGCGACTTCCCCGCCCCCGTCGGCATGACGGCGAGCGTATTCTGCCCCGCCATCACGCGGTCGATCACATCAGGCTGGACGCCACGAAATTCGGAAAAGCCGAAGATGGATTTGAGAGTCTGGAGAGGTGTCACTCCGCAAACCCGAGCAAAACGATCAGGGCCGAAAACACCCGCTCCTGATCGGCATCGGACAAGTGGCCGAACCGTCTCCCGAATTTGTGCCGTGGCACGGCGACGAGCAAATCAACGGCAACGTCGCTAACGACTTCAAGGCTATTGTTGTCATCGGGCGAGACCCGCGGGCGGACATCGTCGGCATCTCCGCTCGCAGTCAGGCACAGCGCGACGAGAACGTTCGGCGTATTACCAAATACGTCGCCTTGGACGACAACCACGGGCCGTGGCTTGCCACCAAAACCACTTCCTGTTGCTGCGCTCCAAATTTCGCCGCGCTTCACGCCGCCTTCCCACGGAGCGGTTCTTCGTCACGCTGGTCGAGATCGGCAAAAAGCTCGTCATTGAACGCGTCAAGCCACGCCATGACCTGCCCCTCCTCAGAGGCCCGATCCCAAAGCCATTGCCGTGATCGTTCAGCGCGCTCGCGAAATTCTGGGGTGCTGACATCCGGCAGCCAGAATGTCTTCGGGCGCAGCCCCTGCGCACGAAGCGCCGCGCGGCGTCGCGCGACGCGTTCGGCTCCCGTCAAAGGCTTTTCATATCCCATGGCATTTCGTTACGTGTAACGCTGTGTTGCTGCAAGGACAAAGGACGTTATTCCGCCGCAACCTCGGCGTCCTCGATCTCGGCGGCCTGCTGCATCCAGAGGCCCGCATATGGCCCCCCTGCCCGCAACAGCCGATCGTGCGTCCCGCGTTCGGCGACGCGGCCTGCCTCGATCACAATGATCTCATCGGCATCGACGATCGTCGACAGCCGGTGCGCGATCACAATCGTCGTGCGGCTTTGCGAGAGGTCAGCGAGCGTATCCTGAATGCCAGCCTCGGTCTTGCTATCGAGCGCACTGGTCGCTTCATCGAGGATCAGGATCGGCGGGTTTTTCACGATCGTCCGCGCGATGGCGACGCGCTGTTTCTCGCCACCTGACAGCTTCAGCCCGCGTTCGCCGACGGGCGTGTCATATTGCTGCGGCTGGGC
>JANOQL010000443.1:0-7566 GCA_031414835.1 Sphingomonadales bacterium
CCATGGGTGCACGGTGTGCCGGGGAGATGGGCCCGATGCAAGCGCGACGCGATATAGGACAATTGTTCCATATCGGTAAATATGATTTGACATCGTCACGCTGTTCGGGCACATATTGGCACATTGGAGAATAGCGAATCGGGAGCGACGCTCCTTCCAGCCGCCGGGCAGATGCCTTGAGCGGCTTTTTTTGGTTTTTAGGAGAATGACAGTGGCAAGAGCTGCACCGGCCATGACGGCTGCCCAGAAATCGTGCTTCTTTCAAACGCTCGCCGAGAGCGCAAATGTTCTGAAATCGGCGAAGGCGGCAGGCATCACGAGCGTCGAGGTTTATCTTGAGCGCAAGGCGAGCAAGACGTTCCGCGATCAATGGACGCGCGCACTCATCGAAGGTTATGTACGGCTTGAGGCCGATATGCTCGCTGAAGCGTTGAAGCCAATTGGCAATGCAACGTCTGAAAAGACAATCAAGCTGATGGCGCAAAAGCAGCGCGACCGCCAATTCCTGCTCAATGCGCATCGCGCAACCGTTCGCGGCGAAACCAGGGCCCAGGCTGCGCCGCCGCTGGTCACCCGATTGCCGACTTCGCAGCAGGCGCGTGCCGATCTGGCTGCGCGGTTTGAATCGATGCGCGGGCGGATGTCCGATGCTGGGGGCGACGATGACAGCCTATCACCCGCAGAGTGACGCCGAGCGCGTTGCGCTGAGCGGCGATGTCGATGGCTGGTTGAAGGCCAACGCCAAGCGCCTGCCGGGCCTGGCATGGGAATGGGATTTCTGGATGCGCGATGATCAGCGCGCGCCATGCCATGATTGGCGCATCTGGTTCGTGATGGCAGGGCGAGGATTCGGCAAGACACGGATGGCCGCCGAGTGGATCCGCGCACGGGCCGAAGCCGATGGGGGCTTGCGGATCGCGCTGGTCGGGGCGACGATGCACGATGTCCGTTCAGTGATGATCGAAGGCGATTCAGGGCTGCTGGCAATCGCGCCGCCTGACAATCGTCCGGTGTTCGAACCTTCGTTGAAGCGGTTGGTATGGGGCAATGGCGCGACGGCCTCCTGCTATTCGGCGAGCGAGCCAGACAGTCTGCGCGGGCCGCAGCATCACATTGGATGGGGTGACGAGATCGCCAAATGGGATAGCGGGCAAGCGGCGTGGGACACTCTGGCGATGACGATGCGGCTGGGCGATCGGCCACAGATGGTTGCAACCACGACACCGCGTCAGGTGCCACTGGTGCAGTCGCTTCTTGTGCAACCCGGCGTCGCCCTGTCTTGCGGAACGATGAATGCCAATCGCGCGCAACTCGCGCACTCTTATCGCGATGCGATGACGGGGCGGTATGGCGGAACGCGATTGGGGCGGCAGGAACTCGATGGCGAATTGCTGACCGATATCGATGGCGCGCTGTGGACGCGCGGCATGATCGAGGCAGCGCGCGCGGCCAAGGTGCCGGAGCTGCGGCGCGTGGTGATCGGAGTCGATCCGCCTGCCACCAGCCGCGGCGATGCGTGCGGAATTGTCGTTGCAGGGCTTGGCGCGGACGGTTTGGCCTATGTGCTCGAAGATGCCAGCGTGACGCGGCCGAGGCCCGAGGTGTGGGCAATGGCAGTCGCAGGGGCTGCCCAGCGCTGGAATGCCGATTGCGTGATCGCGGAGAACAACAATGGCGGGGACATGGTGATTTCGACGCTGCGTGCTGCCGATGTGGGTTTGCCCGTGCGCGCGGCGACGGCAACGCGCGGCAAATCGGCGCGGGCCGAACCTGTGGCGATCCTCTATACGCAGGGAAAGGTGCACCACGCAGGAGCGTTCCCCGCGCTCGAAGATGAAATGTGCGCGATGACGCTCGACGGGCGATATGAAGGCCCGGGCCGATCCCCCGACCGCGCCGATGCGCTGGTCTGGGCGGTCAGTGAACTGATGCGGAAACCCAAACCGGGGCCAAGCGTGCGGTGGATGTGACGATATAATCCTCCCCTTCTTGAAGGGGAGGTGGCGCGGCTGCGCGAAGCGGGGACGTGACGGAGGGGATTGTGCTCGTCGCACACCGGCCCCTCCACCACCCAAGTCTTCGCTTGGGCGGTCCCCCTCCCCAACGAGTTGGGGAGGATTTAGACAAAGAAAGAACCAACATGACCCTTTTCGGCTGGAAAATGGCCGGGCGTGCGTCTGCGCGTCCGGCATCTGCGCGCGTGGCGCTTTCGCGGATGGCGTCGCTGTCTGCGGGGGCGGCGTGGCCGCGATCGTATGAGGCGCAGGTACGCGAGCTGTATCTTGGCAATGCGATTGCACAGGCTTCGGTGCGGCTGGTGGCGCAAGGGCTGTCGGCAGCCCCGCTCAAGGCGAGCGAGCCGCAAGCACTTGCGCTCGTCAAGGCAACGTCGGCGGGGCAGTCCTTGCTCGAAGCCGTCACGATGCAGCTGCTGCTTCACGGCAATGCCTATATCGAGATCATGGGCGGGGCCGATGCGCGACCTGCCGAGTTGTATGCGCTGCGGCCAGAGCGTGTCAGTATCGAAGCTGACACGCGTGGCTGGCCATCGGCGTTCATCTATCGGGTGGGGAATGCGGTCAGCCGGATTCCGGCAGAACGGATGATCCACCTGCGATTGGCGCACCCATTGGACGATCACTACGGCCTCGGGTGCCTGGCAGGCGCGGCAGGGGCGATCGCGATCCACAATAGTGCGGCGCAGTGGAACAAGGCGCTGCTCGATAATGCTGCGCGGCCTTCAGGGGCGTTGGTCAATACGGCTTCGGAGGCGCTGTCTACCGAACAATTCGACCGGCTGAAGGCTGAACTCGATACCAATTTTTCAGGGGCGGTAAATGCCGGGCGGCCGCTGCTGCTTGATGGGGGCCTCAGCTGGCAAGCGATGAGCCTGTCTCCCGCCGACATGGATTTTGTCGGGCTGAAGGCAGCGGCGGCGCGCGAGATTGCGCTCGCATTCGGGGTGCCGCCGATGCTCCTGGGGCTGCCCGGCGATGCGACCTACGCCAATTACCGCGAGGCCAATCGCGCGCTGTGGCGGCAGGCGATTTTGCCGCTCGCCGCGAAGATATTGGACGGACTGGCAGAGGCGCTGCGGCGCTGGTTTCCGGGGCTGCGGCTTGAGGTCGATCTCGATCAGGTGACGGCATTGGCCGAGGACCGCGAACGGCTCTGGGCGCAACTTGATGCGGCGAGCTTCCTGACCGTCAACGAAAAGCGCGTGGGCGCGGGGTTTGCGGCGCTCGATCTGGATGAGCCGGAGATTGTGCAATGACCGACATGATGACGCAGCTTGCAGCGCAGGCTGAGGCGCGCGGGGCTGACCTCGTGACGCTGCGCGCGCTGATCGAGGATGCTTCCGAACAAGGTGCTGCGCGTGCGCTGGCGCGGCTTGGCCTCGATGACGACCATGCGCGCAAGGATATGGACGAGCTGCGCGAGCTTTTGTCCGCATGGCGCGATGCCAAACGGTCGGCATGGACGGCGGCGATCAGCTGGCTGACGCGGGGTGCGCTCGCGTTGCTTCTGATCGGCATTGCCTACCGGCTCGGGCTGGCGGAGCTGATGCGATGAACGGCGCGCACTTCACAGGCTATGCTGCGATTTTCGACACGCCCGATCATGGTGGAGACGTGATCCGGCGCGGGGCGTTTTCGCGCGCGGTGGCGAGCGGATCGCTTCCTTTGCTCCGCCAGCATGACAGCCGCCGCCGGATTGGCAGCATTGAAAGCCTGACCGAAGACGATCGCGGTCTTCGAGTCACCGGGCGACTGGCGGCAGGCGAAATGCTCGCAAGCGGCGAAGGCCTGTCGTTCGGATACCGCGTCCGCCGCGCGGCTTCGCTGCCCGCAGACGGCGGAACATATCGGGAATTAACCGATCTCGACCTCATCGAAGTGAGCGTCGTGACCAACCCCATGCAGCCGCTTGCGCGGGTGCTGGATGTCAATCGAATCGATCACCAAGGAGAAGACGATGGATTATGAAGTGAAAGCTGGATTTCCGGCAACCGGCGATGGCAATCCTGTCATTGGCCGCCCTATTCTTGCAGGCGGTGTGAGCGTCGATCCGGCGAAAAACGCGTTTGTCGACGGGTTTTTGCGGCACGGGCGCGATGTCGAATTGAAGAGCTTTACCGGCGCTGTGCTTGCCGACGGCGGGTTTGCATTGCCGCGTGAAATCGATGCGACGATCGATGCGACATTGAAGGCGATCTCGCCGATCCGCAGCATCGCCAACGTCGTTCAGGTGGGGAGTTCCGGGTATCGCAAGCTGGTAACGCAAAATGGTGTTGCGTCGGGCTGGGCGGCAGAAACCGGCGCGCGGCCCGAAACGACGACGCCGGTGTTCAACGAGATTGTGCCCAATTTTGGCGATCTTTTTGCCAATCCCGCGGCATCGCAGGCGATGCTCGACGATGCCGCGTTCGATGTCGAAGCATGGCTGGCGAGCGAAATCGCGACCGAGTTTGCCAAGGCCGAAGGCACTGCGTTTGTCGGCGGCAATGGCACCAACCGGCCCAAGGGCTTCCTGACCTATACCACGGCGGCGCAGACCGATCTGACGCGTCCGTTCGGGACGATCCAGCACGTGCCGACCGGAGTTGCGGGCGGCTGGCCGGCATCAAATCCGGTCGATGTTCTGGTGACGCTGATGCACATGCTGCGTGCACCGTATCGCCAGGGTGCGGTGTGGGTGATGAATTCGAACACGCTGTCTGCGATCCGCCGGTTCAAGACGAGCGACGGCGCGTTCATCTGGCAGCCGTCGATTGCCAGCGGCCAGCCCGATACGCTGCTCGGCTATCCCGTTGTCGAGGCTGAAGACATGCCCGATGTGGCAACGGGCAGCCTGTCGGTCGCGTTCGGCAATTTCAAGGCAGGCTATCTGATCGCAGAGCGTGGCGAGACCGCAATCCTGCGCGATCCCTTCACCAACAAGCCGTACGTCCATTTCTATGCCACCAAACGGCTGGGCGGGTGTGTGGCGAACAGCGAAGCGATCAAGCTGCTGAAGTTTGCCGTGAGCTGATCGTTGAATCCTCCCCTTTTCAAAGGGGAGGTGGCCCGCGCAGCGGGTCGGAGGGGTTTGGTGGGGACGGAGCACCTCATCCAGAGGCAGATGCGCAGCGGAAACACACCCCTCCGTCAGCCGCTTTCGCGGCTGCCACCTCCCCTTCAAGAAGGGGAGGATTGTCGCTGCGCTCCCACCCCAACCCCTCCTCCCTCAAGGGAAGGCCTTGCACTGGAGCAATTCCATGACCCCTTATGTCTACCAGCGTGGCGAAACGATTTCGCTCGCGCTCGATGCGGTGTCGGGCGATCCGCTCACTGTCTCGGCGATTTCGGCCAAGCTCAAGGCAGTGCCACAGGGACGGACCACGGTGCCTGACACCGCGCCGGTTGCAGCGAGTTTCGCCATAGCGCCACGCGTCGCATCGGGTGACGTTCCTGCCGGCTGGACGCTGACCATTCCCGCCAGCGTTTCTGCCACCCTCACCGTCGGCAGCTATCTTGCCGATGCCAAACTCGAAATCGGGACCGGAACGATCGTGACCGACAGCGTCGCGATCCGGCTGCGCGGATCGGTGTCGGCATGACGATGATCCTGCGATGGCGGCAACCCGATCCGCCGGTTGTTGTGCAATGGCGCGGGCCAGACGGGCGGCTGGCGGTGAGCGCGCTTGCGGTGCCGCTGCAACCGATCGCGGCGATTATCGGACCGCCAGGGCCAGCAGGTCCGTCCGGAACGGGTCCAGCAGGACCACCCGGCGTTCAGGGTCTGGCAGGCGTTCAGGGCCCGGCAGGTGCAACTGGCGCAACCGGACTTCAGGGCCCGGCAGGCGCAACCGGACCGCAAGGACCGCAAGGCGCGCCACCGCTGTCAGGAAACGCCACGATCACCGTGTCACCTGTTGGCGGCACGACCGATTGGGAAGAAACAGTCGCGACAAGTGGCGTCCTGCCAACGCACCGCATCTTCGTTGCGGTCGCCGCGACTGCTGATGCCGACGAAAACGACCCCGAATTGCTCGATCCTGTGATGCTCGCTGGCGAAGCCGCGACGGGCAGCATCCGCATCATCGCCCGCTTTGCGACCCCTGTTTCGGGGCCGGTGCGGCTTATCTGGAGTGGCTTTTAATGGCGAAATTGTCGAAGGATTTTTCGATCGGAACGCTGCATCCGCGCGAGGCGCTGGTGGCGTCCGGCGTGCTGGGCGCGCTCAATTCCGAACTGATCGTGGCCGCCGACGGGGCGGCTTCGGTGTCGCTCGATCTGCGGGGGACATTCGCGCTGTCTGTCGAAGTTGCAGGCTCAATCGATGGGGTCAACTGGACGCCGATTGCGTTGCGACCGCTGGGGCAGACGGCGCTTGCGTATCAGCTGGTGGCCGTCAGCCCGGTTGCCGGACTGCTGGTCGGCAAATGCAGCATGTTCCGCAGCGTCCGCGTCCGCGTGGTGGCCTACACATCGGGTGCGGCAACGGCGGTGCTGATGACCGATACCGCACCGCTCGACGATGTGCCGCCGGGCGGGATGACCACGATGACGGCAACGGCGGTGGGCGCAGCAGGTGCAGCGGTGACGCTGACGATCCCTGCGCCGCCTGCCGGGCTGCGCAATTATATCAGTTATCTGGCGATCAACCGGTTTGCATCGGCCGCGCTGACGGCAGCTGCGGCCCCACTGACTGTCACGACGACGAACATTGCCGGGTCACTGGCGTTTTCGGTTCCTACAGAAGCGGCAGCGCAAGGAACGCTCGACCGATGGCGAGAGGATTTTGCGTGGCCGCTGGCGAGCAGCGCCCTGGCAACGGCAACGACGTTCGCGTGTCCCGCGACGCCCAACGTCATCTGGCGCGCAACCGCCGCCTATTTCGTCGCACCATAGGGGCAGACCATGCAGATCGAACCTGTGATTGTCCCCGCCGACGCGGTGGACGAAGCCAAAATCTATGTCCGCGTCGAAACCGATGATGAAGACGCGCTGATCGCAAGCCTGCTGGCGGTTGCGATCCGGCATGGCGAAGGCTTTACTGCGACGCAGTTTGTCATGCGCAGCGCCACCGAGCGGATGCCCGCATCGTCGGCATGGCAGCGGCTGGGGCTGACGCCGGTTGTCAGCATCACCGGCGTCAACGCGATTGCCGACGATGGCACGCCGACTCCGCTCGCCGTGTCGGCTTTCGCACTCGATGTCGATCGCAATGGCGATGGCTGGGTGCGGGTGACGTCACCTGTTTCTGGGCCGAACTCCGCCAAGCGGATCGATGTGACTTACCGTGCAGGGATCGCTGCCGATTGGGGCAGCCTTCCCGATGCGTTGCGCCACGGCGCGCTGCGGCTGGCGGCGCACCTTCATACCGTGCGCGACACTCCTGACGATGCCGGGCCGCCTGCGGCGGTTGCGGCACTGTGGCGACCCTGGCGAAGGATGAGACTGATATGACCGAGCTTGCAGGCGCGTTGCGCGAACGCGTGTCGATCGAAAGCCGCGCGAATGAGCGCGACATTATCGCAGGGCGCATTCTGCGCTGGCAATATGATGGCGCGGCATGGGCAGC
>JANOQL010000444.1:0-7480 GCA_031414835.1 Sphingomonadales bacterium
TTTCACAGGAGAATTCGCGATGTCGCATCATGCCCCCACAGCCGCTGCTGGCCGCCCGATTGGCGAATCGAAGATTTTGATCGTGTCGGACAATGGCTTCGAACAATCCGAACTCGAAGTGCCGCGCGATGCGTTGCGCGAACATGGCGCAACCGTCCACGTCGCCACGCCCGATGGCGCGGCGGTTCGCGGGTGGCAGGGCAAGGATTGGGGCGAGACAGTCGAAGCCGATATGAGCCTGAACGATGCCGACATGGCCGACTATGACGCACTCGTACTGCCGGGCGGACAAATGAACCCCGACCTGCTGCGCGTAAACCCCACCGCAATCGCGCTGATCAAGGCGTTCCACGCCGCCGGAAAGCCGATTGCAGCGGTCTGCCACGCGCCATGGCTGTTGATCGAGGCTGGATTGGTCAATGGCGTCCGCGCCACAAGCTACAGCTCGATCCGCACCGACATGGTCAACGCAGGGGCCGATTTCGTCGATGAAAGCGCAGTGACCGACCACGGCCTGATCACCAGCCGCAGCCCTGAGGATCTGGACGATTTTGTCGCCGCGATTGTCGCAGCGGTGGAGCAGAATGTGACGGTCGAGGCGTAGCGGCAAACCAGCGATCCAAAGTCGCTGCGAACAGATGGTGCTTTTTGGGCGGTCAGCAACCAGACGATGGCCAATAGCGCTCTAAACTCTGGCTTCGAAAGCTGCTTTTGCCCCGGCGTCCATTCATGATTGACTTGGGGTTCACCCAAAGCACCAAAGGCCCAAAGGATCTGATTGCGTTCGGGCTACGGTTACGTTGCCTTTGGTTCTTTGGGGCTTCGGGTGAAACCGATATCGGACGATTTCACAGCCGTTTCGGCTGACCTAGACATTTTTTGGTCGCAGCAAATGATCGCTACCTCCCCCAAGGAGCAGACTTATGCCGATGCCCGATTTTATGGCAGCGTCGCAAGTTTGAGTGTCAGCGTTGCGACAACACCAAAATCTTCCCAGCTCACGACCATGCTTCCGTCTCGTGTGCGCATGATCTGGTCCATCAGCTTTAATCCTTGTCCGCCTTCACGCGATTGCTGCTGCACAGGCTGATTGCATCGCTCGTGCCAGACAATTGTCAGGACATCGCTTTCATCGACCGCAGCCGTGACGTGGACGGTTCCTCCATATCGAAACGATCCATGTTTGGATGAATTGACGGCCAGTTCGCCGACAACCAATGCGATGGCGTCTGCCTGCGACTGCTGTAACGCGATGGCGGGCAAGGGGTCGAAACTGACCTGTGCTGTATCGGTTCCAAAGGGCATCACGAGTGCAGGAACGAGCTGTTCAAGGGCACACGGCGCATCATCACCGGTAAACAGCGCTTGCGCCCTCCCAAGAGCGCGGAGACGTTCGGCCATGTGCTTGGCAAACGCTTCGTGACTGGCATCGCCCCGCGCAGTCAAACTCATGAGACTGCTGATCGTCTGATAGGTGTTGCCCAGTCGATGCTTCATTTCGGCAGCTGCAATTGTCAGGGCTTCGCGGCCTTGATGATTGAATGTCACGTCGCGGGAGACAGACAGAAACCCGACAATCACGCCCTCACCATCGGCAACCGGGGAAACCGACACGTCCCACCAGCGCGGGTTGTTCTTCAAGGTCGGAATAAAGGCCCGGAACTGCACAATTCGACCAGTGGCTGCCTCGCCATAGGCGTCGATAATTGTCTGTCGCGCAGGCTCGGGCAGCAGGTCAGCCCATAATGTGCCTTCGACGGCCTTGAAGTCGTCGATCTCCATCGCGCAGAGACCGTTGTTGTTCATATATTGGATCTTGCCATCCAACGTGAGGATCTTGAAGCAATCCCCACTCTGGTCGAGAACGCTCGCCAGGCTGACCGCAGAAACCGGGCTTACGGCTTTGGCCAATGCGGTCGTGATCTCAATCATACGCAACGCCTCGATTCGCCCATGGGTGAAATATCCCAAAGGAATTCGGCAATTACGCTTTTGAGGGCGTTCCCGAGCTGAATGCAGCAGTAAACGATGCCGGGTCCGTCACAAGTGAATACGGACAAGCACGCTGCCCGTCCGTTCCCTATCGAACCACCCTACCGGCTTTTCAGCACGTGCCTAAGCCTGCGTCGCCAGCCACTCCTCCAGCCACTTGATGCTGTAATTCCCGTCGATCACATCGGGCTGTTCGAGCAGCGCCTGATGCAGCGGGATGTTGGTCTTCACGCCATCGACGACCATTTCCTCGAGCGCGCGGCGCATCCGCATCATGCAGCTTTCGCGCGTGCGACCGTAGACGATCAGCTTGCCGATCATGCTGTCGTAATAAGGCGGGACGCGATAGCCCGCATACAGCCCGCTATCGACGCGGACGTGCATTCCGCCTGCGGGGTGATACGCCTTGATCGTGCCCGGCGACGGCGCGAACGTCCGCGGGTCTTCGGCGTTGATCCGGCATTCGATGCTGTGGCCGCGAAATTCGAGATCCTCTTGGGCGACCGACAGCGCACGCCCTTCGGCAATCCTGATCTGCTCACGCACTAGATCGAAGCCGGTAATCATTTCGGTGACAGGATGTTCGACTTGGATGCGCGTGTTCATTTCGATGAAATAGAATTCGCCATCTTCCCAGAGGAATTCGATCGTGCCTGCCCCGCGATAGCCCATGCCCGCCATTGCAGCAGAAACGATGCCGCCCATCCGCGCGCGTTCATCGGCTGAAATCACCGGCGATGGCGCTTCTTCAAGCACCTTCTGGTGACGCCGCTGGAGCGAACAATCACGTTCGCCCAAATGGATGGCGTTGCCGTTTCCATCGCCGAAAATCTGAAACTCGATATGGCGCGGATTGCCGAGATATTTTTCGAGATAGACCGTTGCATCGCCGAACGCGGCCTTGGCCTCGGTGCCGGCCTGCTGCATCTGCGTTTCGAGTTCTTCTTCGGAATTGACGACCTTCATGCCGCGTCCGCCGCCGCCTGACGCGGCCTTGATGATCACTGGATAGCCGATCTCACGCGCAATCGCTTTGGCCTCACCCACATCTTCGATAGCGCCATCCGAGCCGGGGACGAGCGGCAGGCCAAGCGCGCCCGCCGTTTTTTTCGCCATCACCTTATCGCCCATCGTCCGGATGTGTTCGGGCTTGGGGCCAACGAAGATCAGTTTATGTTCTTCGATGATTTCGGCGAAGCGGGCGTTTTCGGAGAGGAAGCCATATCCGGGATGGATCGCATCGGCGCCTGAAATTTCGGCGGCGGAAATGATCGCCGGGATGTTGAGATAGCTGTCCTTGGCGGCAGGCGGCCCGATGCAGATCGCTTCGTCTGCCAGCCGGACGTGCATCGCATCGGCATCGGCAGTCGAATGCACCGCGACAGTCTTGATCCCCATTTCATGCGCCGCGCGATGAATACGGAGCGCGATTTCGCCGCGATTGGCGATCAGCAGCTTTTCGATGCTCATGATTATTCGACGATGACGAGCGGCTGATCGAATTCGACGGGCTGACCGTTATCGACCAATATCTGCGTGACCTTGCCCCCGCGCGTCGCCGTGATCGGGTTCATCACTTTCATCGCTTCGATGATGACGAGCGTATCGCCTTCTGCAACCGTTGACCCGACGCCCACAAACGGGGCCGCTTCGGGCGATGCCGCAAGGTAACAGGTGCCGACCATCGGCGATTTGACGGTTCCCGGGTGATCGACCCCTGTTGCAGCGGCAGGCGGCGCAACGGCTGTGGCCGCGAGCGGTGCCGCCGCAGAGGGGGCATGAGCGGCATAAACAGGAGCGGCTGCCGGGGCGGCCTGCACCGTGCGCGCGACCTTGATCTTGCGATCGCCGTCTTCGACCTCGATTTCGGTCAGACGCGTGGCATCGAGCAGTTCGGCAAGTTCGCGCACCAGCGCAATATCGATTTTCATGGTTTTGCTATCGGTCATAAAATCCCCAAATGTCGTGTCGATCAGATTACAGGCTGGCGGCGGCATCGAGCGCCAGCAGATAGCTGAGCGCGCCAAACCCCGAAACGGTTCCGATTGCGGCGCGCCCGACATAGCTTGTGTGACGAAATTCTTCGCGTGCGTGCGGGTTGGAAAGATGCACTTCAATCACTGGCACCCGGATCGATCTGATGGCATCGTAAAGCCCTATCGACGTATGCGTTAGCGCGCCTGCATTCAACAGCACGGCTTGCGCACCCTCTGCATTTGCCTCGTGCAACCAGTCGATAAGGTGGCCTTCATGGTTCGACTGGCGGATATCGAGCCGCACAGCGAGCCCATCGGAATGGCGCTCCATTTTCGCGGCAATATCGTCGAGCGTATCGGCGCCATAGATATCCGGCTCGCGCGACCCAAGCGCGTTGAGGTTGGGCCCGTTGAGCACGTAGATGGTGACAATGTCAGCATCGATATCGTTCGCGTATCGCGGCATAGATGCTGCCCTAATCGGCTGTGCGCAAATTGGCAAACGCCAGACTGTGATCTACAGCATTTGTAACATACCCTGTTCCAGCATAGTCTGTAGGGATGGCGCCACCGATTCCTGTCCATCTGGTGCACTATGATCCGGAGTGGCCGGACATGGCAGCGCGCTTTTCCGAACAGCTGAAAATTGTCGGTCCGGTGCTGACGATCGTCCATCATATCGGATCGACATCTGTTCCGGGAATGACAGCAAAGCCAGTGATCGATCTGATGCCGCTGGTTGCGGACCTTGACATGTTCGATGCCCGCCGCGCCGATCTCGAAGCCATCGGATATGTATGGCATGGAGAATTCGGCGTCGAAGGCCGCCGATTTTGCACCTGGGATGACAATCAGGGTAGCCGCCTTGCGCAGCTCCATTGTTATCAGCACGATTCGCCGCACGCCAAAAGGCAGCTAGCCTTCCGCGATTATCTCCGCGCGTTTCCCGATGTTGCCGCCGCCTACGAGGCCGAAAAATATCGCGCCAGCAAACTGTTCCCCAACAATTCGGTCGATTACAGCCGCGAAAAGGGTGCCTTTATCCGCGAGGCCGAAGCCAAGGCGCTGGCATGGGTGACCGGCGATGAAGGCTATGATTGACGCAAGGCTGTGATTGACGCGAGCCGCGCTGCACCCCATTTGCTCCACCATGTCATTTTCCATCATTCTGAACGGTGAACCGCGCAGCGTTGCGCCCGGAACCAGTCTTGCCCAGCTTGCAGAACAGATCGGCCTCAATCCAGCGAAAGTCGCAGTAGAGCGCAATCTGGAGATTGTTCCGCGATCGACGCTCGCCGACGTGATTCTTGCCGATGGCGATCGGATCGAGATCGTTCATTTCGTCGGCGGCGGGCAAGCCCCTGCGGAACAGGCAGGCGATACGTGGACTGTGGCTGGCCAGACCTTCACGTCGCGACTAATCATCGGAACGGGCAAATATAGGGATTTTGCGCAGAACGCCGCCGCCGTCGTGGCGTCGGGCGCGGAAATCGTCACAGTCGCTGTCCGCCGCGTCAACGTCACCGATCCCAAAGCGCCGATGCTGACCGATTTCATCGATCCGAAAAAGACTGTCTATCTGCCCAACACGGCCGGTTGCTTTACAGGCGAAGATGCCATCCGCACTCTAAGGCTTGCAAGAGAGGCGGGCGGCTGGGATCTAGTGAAGCTCGAAGTGCTCGGCGAAGCGAAGACGCTCTATCCCAACATGCGCGAAACGCTCACCGCCACCGAAATCCTCGCCAAAGATGGCTTCAAACCGATGGTTTATTGCACCGACGATCCGATTGCCGCGAAACAACTGGAAGATGCTGGCGCAGTCGCGATCATGCCGCTGGGCGCGCCGATCGGATCGGGGCTGGGCATCCAGAATCGGGTGACGATCCGGCTGATCGTTGAAAATGCAAAAGTGCCGGTGCTGGTCGATGCCGGCGTTGGCACAGCGTCGGACGCAGCGGTCGCGATGGAACTCGGCTGCGACGGCGTGCTGATGAACACCGCGATTGCCGAAGCCAAAGACCCGATCCTGATGGCGCACGCGATGAAACTGGCAGTCGAAAGCGGGCGCGCAGCGTATCTAGCAGGCCGGATGGGCCGCCGGATGTATGCCGATCCCTCAAGCCCGCTGGCGGGTTTGATCTGACGCGTATAGTGTCGTATATACAGCGGCTCACGGAGATGCGCGATGCCGACGATCACCACCAAGCCCTTCAAGAGCGGCAATAGCGAAGCCATCCGCCTGCCCAAAGATATGGCGTTTGGCATCGGCACCGAGATCGAGGTGACGAAGCTTGGAGGGATCGTCACGATCCGACCTAAGTCGAAGCCGACGATAAAGCAGATGATTGCCAAAATGCGCGAAATCGGTCCGCCACCAGACGGAGTCCAAAAACGTGAACCGATCGAACCGCCGGAACGGCCAGGTCTCTAGAATTGCCGCTTTTAATCGATACGAATATCGCGATTCATCTCCGCGATCTGGAGCCGAGCGTCGCCGACCGAATTGACGCCATTGGATCGGATATCCTACTTTCGATTGTCTCGTTGATCGAACTGTTTGGCGGTTTGGACCGAGACCGAGCGGGGTCGGCAAACCGTCGGCTTTTGCTGAACGCAATGCTCGAGACGTTGGAAGTTCTCGACTTCACGCCGAAGGAAGCCAAAGTCTACGAACACATCGTCGCCAATATCGGCTTCAACCGTAGAAAGAGCTTCGACAGGATGATTGCCTCTCAGGCCATTGCAGCCAACGTGACCCTTGTTACGATGAACCCAGCCGATTTCGCGAATATCCCCGGTCTTTCGCTCGAAATCTGGCCGGTTCCTGCCAATTGACTGCCCCCTTGTGCATCGCCGCACCGCGAGGCAATCTGCCCAGTGACGGATGGGATATTTGACGGAATTTGGGGGTTTGGCAGTGATAGGCGCCGGCCCTGATTCTCCGAATGACGCCTCGTTGAGCAAATGTGTTCGCTTGTCCGGAGAGCTGACGCAGCCTGTCGAGGCGTTCAGCGCCCTCGCTTTTCGGTACTAACCGACAGCTGGAACACATCGGGGCGGGCATAATGGCCGACGGCATCGAAATCATATTTGGCACGCGGCAGCATCGCCACATCGATTTCAGCGTAGAGGATCGTTTCTTCGCCATAGGCAGGGCCGGCGAGAACCTCCCCCAGCGGCCCTGTGATGATGCTGCCGCCGCGGATCAGCATGTCGGGTGCGGCATCGTCAATCGGATAATCGGCAGAGAGGTCTGCGCGGCACAGCACCTGCACAGCTGAGAGGACAAAGCAGCGACCTTCGAAGCCAATGTGCCGCATCGACAAGGCCCAGGTGTCGCGATCGTCGACTGTGGGTGCGCAGTAAATCTCGATATCCTGCGCATACATCGCGTGCCGAAGCAGCGGCATATAGTTTTCCCAGCAGATCACTGCCCCGACCCGCCCGACCGGCGTGTCCACCACGCTTATCGTCGAACCATCGCCCTGCCCCCAGATGATCCGTTCCATCGC
>JANOQL010000445.1:0-5207 GCA_031414835.1 Sphingomonadales bacterium
CGGTCATTGGATCACCAGCGTTGTTCGAAGCGGTTGCGAAGATAAATCGCGACGCTGTTCATCGCGATCAGGAAGACGAGGAGCACGATAATTGCCGCCGATGTGCGCTCGACAAAGCCACGGCTGACTTCATCCGACCACAGGAAAATCTGGACGGGAAGCACGCTGGCCGGCGATGCCAGACCTTCGGGCGGCGACGCGACAAAGGCGCGCATCCCGATCATCAGAAGCGGCGCGGTTTCACCCAACGCCCTTGCCATCCCGATGATCGTTCCGGTGAGAATGCCGGGGAGCGCGAGGGGCAGAATGTGGTGGAACACGACTTGCACCTTACTTGCGCCAATCGCGAGCGCTGCATCGCGGATCGAAGGCGGCACCGCTTTGACCGCATTGCGGCCTGAAATCACAATAACGGGCATTGTCATCAGTGCGAGCGTCATGCCACCGACAAGCGGCGCAGAACGCGGCAGCCCCATGAAGGTCAGGAACACCGCAAGTCCCAACAGCCCGAAGATAATCGACGGAACAGCCGCCAGGTTGTTGATCGACACCTCGATCAGATCGGTCCAGCGATTTTTGGGAGCATATTCCTCAAGATAAATCGCCGCGCATACGCCGATGGGAAAGGCAAGGAGGAGCGTGACAAGCATCGTCAGGATCGATCCCTTGAGCGCACCCCAGATGCCCACCTGTCCCGGATCGGTTGCGTCGGACCGCGTCAGGAATCCGAAATCAAGGTTGTCGTGAACAAGGCCTTTCTGAGCCAGATAGGCATGAAGCGCGCGGGCTTCGGGCGATCCTTCGCCGCGTGCTGCCGTGGCCACATCGTCTGCGGCAGGAAGCTCGAATGTCTCGGATTTCGATAGTAGCGAAGGATCGGCGATCAACGCGTCTCGGATATTGACCCACGCACTATCAGACACAGCTTCTGCGCCGCGTTCGCCAAGGTTGCGCGCAACGGCGAGAGCCGCAGCCTCACGTAGCCCTGAGCCATTAAGAGCGTCTGCGGCATTGCTGCTCGCCAGTTGAGACCGGTCGATCTGCAATCCCATAGCCGGAAAATCGATCGTCACCTGCACCTCGGTACGCGTGAAACCACGCAACCCCGTCGCAAACATCGAGATCAGCAGGACCGCCAGAAACAAGGCCGAAAGCGCGATTGCCGAAAAACCGATCAGGCGAAAGCGCCTTTCGGATGCGTAGCGCTTTTTCAAGCGGCCACCCATGTCGGGCGATTGCCAGTCTGTCGGAGGGCGGCCGACGATGGGTGTGGGGCTATTCATAAGCCTCCCGGAAGCGCTTGACGACGCGGAGCGCAAAGATGTTGAGGGCGAGCGTTACGAAAAACAGAACGAGACCAAGCGCGAAGGCCGAAAGTGTCGCTGGGTGATCGAAACTTTGCTCGCCTGTCAGCATCTGAACGATCTGATACGTCACTGTCGTCATGCTCTCGAACGGATTGGCGGTCAGGTTTGCAGCTGCACCTGCGGCCATAACGACAATCATCGTTTCCCCGATTGCGCGACTGATCGCGAGCATGATCCCGGCGACAATGCCAGGGAGCGCGGCGGGAATGATAACGCGGCGGATCGTTTCCGAAGTTGTCGCCCCCATCGCGAGGCTGCCATCGCGCATTGCCTGCGGGACGGCCGCAATGCTGTCATCGGCCATCGACGATACAAAAGGAATGATCATCACGCCCATGACGAGCCCTGCCGCCAGAGCGCTCTCTGTCGAAGGATTGGCAATGCCGATTGCGGCGGCAAAGTCGCGTATGAAAGGGGCAACGGTCAGCGCGGCGAAGTAGCCGTACACCACTGTCGGGATACCAGCGAGAATTTCGAGCAGCGGCTTCATCCAACGCCGGACGGTCGCCGAGGCATATTGCCTCAGGTAGATTGCGCTCATCAGCCCCAGCGGGATCGCAACGATCATTGCGATGATCGCGCCGATGAACAATGTTCCCCAAAATAGTGGGATCGCGCCATAAGTTTTGCCCGTATCTGGCCCGGGCGCAGCAATGGGATCGGGCGTCCACGTCGTCCCGAACAGAAAATCGAGCGGCGAGACGATCTGAAAAAAGCGGAACGATTCATACAGCAGCGACGCGATGATCCCGATCGTTGTCAGGATCGCTGCCAGGGATGCCAGAAGCAGGACTGCCAGCACCACGCGTTCGACGCGCGTGCGCGCGGTGAAATTGGGCTTGAGACGCAGGAAGGCAATGCCACCGCCTGCAAACCCGATGACGAGTGTTGCCAGCGCGCCGATCAGCCCCAACCGCTCGAACGCCGCGCGGATCGGCGTGGCAAGAGCTTGGGCGGTGGCATTGAACGCAGAGCGTTCGGAATTCTGCGCAAGCGTCATTGCTTCCGACAGGATGGCGTTGCGTTCCATATCCATCAATGGAAGCGATTGTGCGGCCGGGTCTGCTAGCGCCGATTGCAACGCCAGATTGGGCATGGCGATCGACCATATCAGAACAAACGCAAGCGCCGGCACAGCGGCCCACAACCCGGCATACCACCCATGATAGCCAGGCAGGGAATGCAGTTTAGATTTGCCGGAAACCCGAAACGCGCTGGCCTTTGCACGCGCCGCAATCCACGCAATCAGCCCCAGACCCACAGCAATGAGAAGCAAAACCGACGGGGTCATAGTCCCGCGTGTCCCTGTTACTTGAGGGTCGAAGGGTCGAGCGGCTTCATGGATTTCACGATTTCGGCGTTGGTTGCCCGCACATCGTCAGGGGCAACGACCATACCTTGTTTTTTGAGGTAGCCATCCTGGCCCCACGCGCTTGCAAATTCAGCCGCAAACTCGCGCAAACCCTTGATCGAATTGAGGTGTGCCGATTTGACATAAATATAGAGTGGACGGGCACCGGGATAGCTGAAGTCTGAAATCGACGCGTAGGTCGGCACGATGCCGGCCATCGAATTGCCCTTCAGCTTATCGGCATTCTCTTCAAGGAACGAAAATCCGAACACGCCGACTGCCTTTGGATTGGCAATGATTTTCTGGACAATTAGATTGTCGTTCTCGCCTGAATCGACATAGGCGCCGTCGGCGCGAACATTGGTGCAAACCTTCTTGTGTTCGTCCTTGTTGCTGTCCTTGAGCGCCTTCATCGCAGGATCGGTGTCGCAACCCTTGGTCAGAATGAGTTCGGCGAGCGCATCGCGCGTCCCCGACGTCGCTGGCGGGCCATAGACAAGGATCGGCAATGCCGGCAGCGCCGGATTCACATCGTTCCAATTCTTTGAGGTGTTAGGCTTGCCGAATGGATTGGCGGCAAGCGCCTTGTAGACATCGACCGGGGTCAGTTTGAGCTCGGGACCGTCTTTTGCCTCAGCAAATGCGATCCCATCGAGACCGATCTGGATTTCAACGACATCCTTTACGCCATTTTTGGCGCATTCGGCATATTCCGAAGCCTTGAGGCGACGTGACGCGTTGGCGATATCCGGGTGCGCAACACCCACACCGGCGCAGAATAGGTTGATGCCGGCGCCGGTGCCGGTCGCTTCCACGATCGGCGATTTGATAGAAGGGTTCGACTTGGTCAAGCCTTCGGCCACCGCCTTGGCGAACGGATAGAGCGTCGAAGAGCCGACTGCGCGGATCTGGTCGCGCGATTCGCCGCCACCTGCCGCGCCGCCACATGCGCCAAGTGCCAACAAGGCCGTTCCAGCCAATATAATCGTGAGATTCTTGTTCATGAGGTCTGCCCCGCGCGACTCGTTCGAACCGTTGTGGTCCAATCCGGTAGCTGGCCTATGCGTCAGTTCGATGACATTTTTGTGACAGATTCAATGCCCTGCCGGAAGCGTAACCGTCACAGTCAATCCGCTGCCGACCACGCTCGTAATATCGAGCTGGCCCCTATGCCGCTCGACGATGTGCTTCACGATCGCAAGACCTAACCCGGTGCCCCCCGAAGCGCGGCTGCGGCCGGGATCGGTCCGATAAAACCGCCGGGTCAAATACGGGATATGTTCGGGCGCCACGCCGGATCCATGATCAGTAACCGACATGACGACGTTTTTCCGCGGGCCATTCGCAATCGATACTTCAACTGGCGCGTCTGGAGAGCCATATTTATTGGCATTGTCGATCAGGTTCCGGATCACCTGATCGAGTTGGGAATGTTCGCCGATCACGCTCGCCCCGTCATCGGGAACCGAAAGTATAACGCGGTCTTTGCCCGCTACCGCATTGACGTCCTTCACAACAGCTTTGGCGATCGCCGCAAGATCGACCCGCTGTTGCGGCGAATCATGCTTTTCCGCCTCGATGCGCGAAAGCGACATCAAGTCTTCGACAAGCGCTTGCATCCGCCGCGCTTCGCGGCCCATGGTTTCAAAAAAGCGGACCTTTGTCGGGGCGTCTATCGGGCTGCGTGTGTCTGCCAGCGTTTCGATATAGCCAATGATTGCAGAAAGCGGCGTGCGCAGTTCATGGCTGGCATTGGCAACGAAATCGGTGTGCGCGCGCGATACATCGGCCTGCGCAGTCAGATCTTCGAGCTGGACGATGCGCAAGCGGCCTTCGACGCGCGATACTTTCATGCTCCACACGCTTTTCGATGAAATCAGCCCTTTGATTTGGGCCCGTTCAAGGTCGCCGTCGCTAGCAAGGAGCCGAATGGCGTCAGGATGACGCAGGGCTACACGCGAATCTTGTCCCACGATGTGAGTGCCTGCAATGCGTTCTGCGGCATCGTTCGCGGCGACGATCCGATCTTCGTCGATGATCAAGATTGGCGTGTCGATCAGCTCGATAATCCGGGCAGCCGAATACCAGTCGGCATTGGTTTCGGGCAAAGCCTCAACCGGTTGCGGAGCTTCAGAGCGCCCAAGCATGATCGAGGCGATCCACGCCATGAAAACACCAATTGCAGCCCAGGTCGGTACGTTCAATGCTGCGATCATGATGCAAACCGCCGTTGCGATGGCAATAGGTATATACGGCATGATGGCTTCCGATCTGGCAGGGTCGCATACAGCTATTCAGGCGATCATGACAGATTTATGACAACCTATCCTTTCGATGCTGAAATTTTGGCTAGAACCGCAAATCGAACGTCCTGCATTTCCGTCGAGTCAGGCAGCGATTTTGACTTTCGATCCTGTGGCGGAGCGCGCCGGGATCGCCATGAGGGCCGCTTCAAGCGTCAAGGCAGGCGCAATCAGTGGCAGACGCGC
>JANOQL010000446.1:0-5250 GCA_031414835.1 Sphingomonadales bacterium
GACAAGTTGGTTTCCCCTCTGGTTCGACGCCGCCCTAGCGGGTAGCGACTCGATTGTGAATCGTGAAGGAAGAATGCCATGGATATCGATCAGATTGATGACGCGGTTGCCGCCACCGCATTCCGCCGCCTCGTTCATCACTTGCGCCACCGCACCGACGCGCAGAACGTCGATCTGATGGGGCTCGCAGGCTTTTGCCGCAATTGCCTTGGCGATTGGGTCGCCGAAGCTGGAGGGATTGAAAAGGCAGCGGGGCGAGAGGCGGTGTATGGGATGCCCTATGCTGACTGGAAATCAGCGCACCAGTCAGAAGCCACCGCCGAACAACTGGCGCGGATGGAAGAAAGCGTTGCGAAGAACGCGTAAGGCTGCGTAAGGCCGCGCGCTCACTGCACATGGGGACATCATGACCGAATCGATTGCCGCTGACGAACTTCGCCTTCTGATCGAACGGATCGAGCGGCTCGAGGAAGAGAAAAAGAGCTTCGCCGACGACATCCGCGACGTTTATTCCGAAGCCAAATCGCGCGGATATGATGCCAAGATCATGCGGCAGATCGTGCGCCTCCGGAAAATGGAAAGCCATGACCGGCAGGAGATGGAAGCGATCCTCGATACGTACAAAGCGGCGCTGGGTCTGGGATGATCACCATCCGCCCGGCCACCGCTGACGATGCGGCGCGCTGTGCGGAAATTTATGCGCCGTTTGTGACAGAAGGCTGGGTGAGTTTCGAACTGACGCCGCCCGACGGGGAGGAAATGGCGCGGCGGATCGGCGATTATGGCGCGACGCATGGCTGGTTTGTGGCTGAGGTGGGCGACAGTATCGCAGGCTATGCCTATGGATCCCCGCACCGAACGCGCGAGGCTTATGCCACGTCATGCGATGTCGGCGTTTACGTTGACGCGAGCTTCGCGCGCCGCGGCATCGGCCATGCGCTTTATGGGCGGTTGCTCAACTGCTTGAAAGCGCGCGGCTTCCACGCCGCCTTTGCCGGGATAGCGCTCCCTAATCCGGCAAGCATCGGCCTCCACGAAGCAATGGGTTTCACGCCAATTGGGGTTTACACGGAAGTCGGCTGGAAAATGGGCGGCTGGCGCGATGTCGGCTGGTGGCAAAAGCTGCTTTAGCTCCACCGCAGCTTGCAGTTTGTAACTGTTGCGGACTTGGATTTTGCCCCCATATGGCTGGCGAACGATATCAAGGAGATCATTTATGTTGATGACCACCACGACCAGCATCGAAGGCCGCCCCGTCACTCAGTATCTCGGCATCGTGACAGGCGAAGTCATTGTTGGGGCCAATATCTTCAAGGATATGTTCGCCAGCATCCGCGACATCGTTGGCGGACGTTCAGGTGCGTATGAATCGACGCTGCGCGACGCGCGCAAGACAGCGCTCGAAGAAGCGTCGGCCGAAGCTCGTGCGCTGGGTGCCGATGCCGTGATCGGGATCGATCTCGACTATGAAGTGATCGGCCAGGGCGGATCGATGCTGATGGTCAGCGCGAGCGGGACAGCTGTGAAGCTTTGAACGCGTTGGACAACCCTCGCGCACAGGCTGTACTTGGCAACGCGTTTGCGCGCATCGAATCTGGTTGGCGGAGTTTGTTGCCACTGGCTGCTTTCTGGACAGCGGTCAGCACGATCTTCTCGTTCGCGGAGGCCGGCGGTTTTCGCGAAGCGTTCGAAATCCCTATCATGTTGATTGCGCTGATCGCGATGTTGGTGCTTGGCTGGAAGCTGACTCGCACGTTGGCCAATGCGACCGCAGAAGAACATGGCGACGTCGTTGCGTGGTTCGTATGAGGAATCATTGCGGCACTTCCCGGTTTGGTGCCAGCCGGGCTGCTGGGCTGGTTTGTGCCGGATCAAGATAATGTGTCTGTCATTGTCGAGATTGCGATGACTGCCATTGCCATTTCATTCTGGGTTCCTGTCTGGGTGTATTCGACTGGAAAGGCTGTTGATGCTGGCCGCATGGGGCTTCGTCAGGCACATTCAACATTGGTGAGCGCCTGGCCATTGCTTGCGGTTGTCCTATTCACCGCTGCTGTGGTCGATCTGAGCCTGACCGAACTGTTGCTTCCCGAGGGTGGCGACTGGGCGAATCTTTCCGAGCTGGCGTTGCACGCCTTGATCGTCTCGGCAGTCTACTCCGCAACTACGGTCTCAAATATTGCCATCCTTGTTAGCGCATGGCGGGCCACGCCTGCAAACATTGCCCCCGGCGAACAGCTTGGCTAGGACTTCAGCCAACACAAACCAACGCAAGCGACACCATGGCAGGCCATTCCAAATACAAGAACATCATGTACCGCAAAGGCGCGCAGGATAAGAAGCGCTCGGCGGCGTTTTCGAAGCTGAGCCGCGAGATCACTGTCGCGGCAATAACGGGCCTGCCTGACATTGACGCCAACGCCCGGCTGCGTGCCGCAGTCATGGCGGCGCGCGCGCAATCGATGCCAAAGGACAATATCCAGCGCGCAATCGACAAGGCAGCGGGTTCGGACGGCGAGAATTATGAGGAAATCCGCTACGAAGGCTATGGCCCGGGCGGCACCGCGATCATCGTCGAGGCGCTGACCGACAATCGCAACCGCACTGCAACCAATGTCCGCACCGCGTTCAGCAAGAATGGCGGCAATCTGGGCACCGCAGGCTCGGTGGCGCATGGCTTCGATCGGCTCGGGCTGATCGATTATGGCGCGAAGGCGGGCGGTGCAGACGCGGTGTTCGAAGCCGCGCTCGAGGCAGGCGCCGACGATGTCGAATCGGGCGAAGAAGGCCATTCGATCTGGACCAGCATGGAAAGCCTCCATCCAGTTGCCAAGGCTTTGGAAGCCGCACTCGGAGAACCTGAAGGCGTCAAACTGGCGTGGAAGCCGACGACGATGGTCGAAGTCGGCGAGGACGATGCGGGCAAGCTGCTCAAGCTGATCGACGCGCTTGAGGAGGATGATGACGTCCAGACCGTCTGGGGCAATTACGATGTGCCCGAGGATGTGCTGGAGCGGTTAGGTTGATGTTGGGGTTCGCGCGAAGGCGCGAAGGCGCGAAGGCGAAAGGACCAATTCTGTTACGACAAGGTCATTTCAATTGTTGCGATGACGGCTGGACCAACTGCGCCTTCGCGCGTTTGCGCCTTCGCGCGATCCCAATGCCTTCACTTTGCTGATCCTTGGTCTCGATCCCGGGCTTGGCATCACCGGTTGGGGGATCATCGCCGCGGTCGGGAATCGGCTGAGCCACATTGCCAATGGGCAAATCGCGACCGATCCGAAAATGCCTCTGCCTATGCGGCTGGTGGCGCTCGATGCCGCGCTCACAGACATGATTCTGGCGCACAAGCCCGACTGCGCGGCGGTCGAGGAAGTGTTCGTCAACACTAACCCGCAATCGACGTTGAAGCTGGGGCAGGCGCGCGGCGTCTGTCTGCTTGCAGCGGCGCGGAGCGGGATGCCAGTTGCCGAATATGCGACGCGGCTCGTCAAGAAAGCCGTGGTCGGCACCGGCAGCGCGGAAAAGGCACAGGTGCAGGCGATGCTCAAGATTTTGCTCCCGGGCGTCAAACTGGCTGGCGCCGATGCCGCCGACGCGCTCGCTGTCGCCATTTGTCACGCACACCATGGCGCGGGCCGCAGGCCATAACCCCTGACCTTCTTTGCGCCCTTCGCGGTCCTTTGCGGTCTTTGCGTGAAACCGCTCACTATGAGTGCGCGCCCGGCCTTCGTCGTTTCACGCGAAGGTCGCTAAGGATCGCCAAGATCGCTAAGAAGAATCCGGGCGCTGTGGCGCGGAGGGGGTTTAGTTGATTGCGCGACTAACAGGATTGCTTGCCGAAACCGCTGCCGATTATGCCGTGATTGATGTCGGCGGGGTCGGCTATCTGGTGCTCGCGTCTACGCGGACGCTCAGCGCTATTGGCGCGGTTGGCGGCGAGGTGATGCTGTTCACCGAAATGCAAGTGCGCGAAGACGCGATGACGCTGTTCGGCTTCGGCTCGGCAGGCGAACGCGACTGGTTCCGGTTGCTCACCGGCGTGCAAGGCGTTGGCGGCAAAGTTGCGCTCAATATCCTCTCGAGCCTCGATCCCGAAGAACTCAGCCGTGCCGTCGTGACCCAGGACAAGGCAATGGTAGCGCGCGCCAATGGTGTCGGGCCGAAACTTGCCGAACGGATCGTCCGCGAACTGAAAGACAAGGTTGGCGGTGTCTCCATCGGCCTCGCCGGATCAATCGCGGTCGCGACAGGCGGGCTTGCGGCGGACGCTTTATCTGCGCTGACCGGGCTCGGTTTCAAGCCGGGCGAGGCCAGCATTGCGGTCAATTCTGCTGCGGCTGAACTGGGCGAAGGGGCAACGCTCGATGCGCTGGTGCGGCTTTCGCTCAAGAAGGCATCGCGTTGAATGTTCGGCATTGTGAGCCGCGCGCTCCCCCGCTCAGGTCGAGCAGAGTCGAGACACAGTTTTGTGCGCTACGGTGTCTCGACTACGCTCGACATGAGCGGGTAAGACGTTGCATTTGATCGGTTCGGGGGCACAAATTATGGATATCATTCGCAAGGCTGGGTTTGCCTACTTCTTCATCCTGCTGCTGGTCGTCGCTATCGGCTATGTGCCGGGATTCGAGGATGCAGACGGCAGGCTGTTCGGGCTGTTCACGCTCGATTTGTATGACGATGCGCTGCACTTTGCCTCGGGATTGTGGGGCGGGGTCGCCGCATGGATGTCGCGCAATGCGGCGGTCCAGTATTTCCGGATTTTCGGCGTGCTCTATTTTGCCGACGCGGTGATGGGCCTGCTGTTCGGCAGCGGGTATCTTGATGGCGGGATTTTCATCTACGGCGTTCTCGATCTGCCGCTGATGACGCGATTTTTTGCCAATCTGCCGCATATCCTGCTGGGCGGCGGTGCGATCCTGATCGGCTTCGTGCTGGCAAAGCGGACCGCATGAAGAAGCGGTGGTGGCTTGCCGGATTGGTTGCGGTCGGCCTGATCGCGCCTGTTGCGTATATTGAGGGCAGCTGTGGGTCGGAAGCGGTCGGTGCCACCGCTTACAAACCGATCCTCGCAACAGCGGCCGATCAGCGGCCCGAGGCCCGGACGCTGCTCACCTATCCCGAATGGCACATCGTGTATTCGGCGGACAGTTTCGGCAGGCACCTGATTTCCGGCGCGCCAAGTGCCTATCCGTTTCTGGGCGATGTGGCAGGTTTCTGGTCGAGCTATTGCGCGGTCAATCGCGCGGC
>JANOQL010000447.1:0-4316 GCA_031414835.1 Sphingomonadales bacterium
AGATGCAAAACATCGGCGTCGATCCGCAACCGCTGTTCGAAGCCTCCGAAGCCAAGCGTCGCGAAGGCGCGGGCGTCATGATTGTGGCCATTGATGGCGCGCTTGCCGGGTTCATCGCGGTTGCTGACCCGATCCGGACCAACGCCAAGGACGCGATCACTGCACTTCGCGAACAGGGGCTGCGCGTCATCATGCTGACCGGAGACAACCCAACAACGGCACAGATCGTTGCCGATGCGGTCGGCGGACTCGACGGCGTCCACGCCGAACTCAAGCCCGATGACAAGGCGCGTATCGTCGGCGAACTGAAGGCCACGGGCGCAAAGGTCGCGATGGCAGGCGACGGTATCAACGACGCGCCCGCACTCGCAGCTGCCGATGTCGGGCTGGCAATGGGCACCGGCACCGATGTCGCCATCGAAAGCGCCGGGATCACACTGACCAAGGGCGACCTCGCCGCCGTCGTTCGCGCCCGGATGCTCGCCAAGGCAACGATGGCCAACATCCGCCAGAACCTGTTCTTCTCGTTCCTGTTCAATGGCATCGGCGTGCCAATTGCGGCTGGCGTGCTTTATCCGATAACGGGGCTACTGATGTCGCCAATGTTCGCAGGTGCCGCCATGGCGCTCTCTTCGTTCACGGTAGTTGCCAATGCTCTGCGGCTGAACCGTGCGCAATTGTAGCGATCCGCGTTTTTCATTGATCCTTGCAAATTGAAACCACTGCTTTCAATTTGCAAGGATGGTGCGGGCGGTGGGAATCGAACCCACACTCCTTGCGGAACCGGATTTTGAGTCCGGCGCGTCTACCAATTCCACCACGCCCGCATAGACGTTGACGCGCGCCCTTAGCGGCGCGGCGCGCGTCTTTCAACCGGGTCAGATGCGGTCGGGGCCGCCCTGACCATCATTGGGTCCGTTGAACCCGACAGGGCCACGCTCGCCGGCCTTTGGATCGGGCCCGAAACGATTGGGGCCGGGAGTGCCTTCCAGGAACATGAATACGATCACGATCAGGCCGCCGACATAAGGCACGAAGTTCAAAAGCACGAACCACCCCGATTTGTCCTGATCGTGAAAACGCCGCACCTGAACGGCAATCGAAGGCAGGATGATGGCAAGGCCAAACAATCCAAATGCGACCAAGCCGATGCCGGCGAAAATCCCCCCGCCCTCAGCCAGTCCATCGAGCCCGCCGCCGATAATCGCAATGATTGCAACAAGCGCTACCGTCGCGATGATCAGACCAAGCTGGAACATCCAGTATTCCTTGCGCCGCGAACGGCCTTCGAAATCGGCATAGCGCCGCAACGGCATCAGCATCCAGTCCATGTCTTCCCTCCTTCATGGCCAAACGGGCAGTGTATGGGAGATGCAGCCCTGCGCAAGTGCCACGCATCACCGCTCAATTGCGCGGGGCCTGCCTCCGGTAACTCAGCGCCTCGGCAACATGAATGCGGCCCACACCGTCGCTGCCTGCCAGATCGGCAATCGTCCGCGCGACGCGCAGCACGCGGGTATAACCCCGCGCCGAAAGCCGCATTGCCTCTGCCGCCTGCGCCATCAGCTTGCGGCCCGGTTCGTCGGGAGTGGCGTACGCCTCCAATGCCTCCCCATCGGCTTCGGCATTGGTGCGCGCGGATTGCCCTTCATAACGCGCGGTCTGGATATCGCGCGCAGCGGCCACGCGCGCCTTGACCTGGGCAGACCCTTCGGCAGGCGGGGGCAGGACAAGGTCGGCAGCGCTGACGGCGGCCACTTCGACATGAAGATCGATCCGGTCGAGCAACGGGCCTGAGACCTTCGCCTGATAATCGGCGGCACAGCGCGGCGCGCGGGCACATGCCAGCGACGCATCGCCCAGATGCCCGCAGCGGCACGGGTTCATCGCCGCGATCAGCTGGACATTGGCGGGAAAGGTCACATGCGCATTGGCGCGCGCAACGGTGACGGTGTTGGTTTCCAATGGCTGACGCAGCGAATCGAGCACAGACCGCTGAAATTCGGGGAGTTCATCGAGGAACAGCACGCCCAAATGCGCGAGGCTGACTTCGCCCGGCCGCACCCGCAATCCGCCGCCGACAAGCGCTGCCATCGACGCCGAATGATGGGGGCTTCGAAATGGCCGCGTCCGGATCAGCCGACCGCCTGATAATTCGCCTGCAATCGAGGCGATCATCGAGACCTCGAGCGCCTCGCTCGCGGTCAGTTCGGGCAAAATCCCCGGCACGCACGACGCCAGCAGTGATTTGCCCGCGCCCGGCGGCCCGACCATCACCAGATTATGCCCGCCAGCCGCGGCAATCTCGACAGCGCGCTTGGCGGTCTCCTGCCCCTTGACCATTCCCAGATCGGGTCCGGGGGGCGGACGTTCGGCTTCGCCGGGTTCAGGCGCGGGGAGCAGCACGCTGCCTTTGAAATGGTTGAGCAATGACAACAGATCCGGCGCAGCCACGACCTCGATCCGCCCTGCCCATGCGGCTTCGGAACCCTGCACCGCGGGGCAGACCAGCCCCAGATCTTCGCCGCTGGCAAACAACGCTGCGAGCAGCACCCCGGGCGACGCCGCGACGCGCCCGTCAAGCCCCAGTTCGCCGACGAAGATATAACTGCTGAGCGTTTCGGCGTCGGTCACCCCCATTGCGCCCAACAATGCGAGCGCAATCGGCAGATCGAAATGCGATCCTTCCTTGGGAAGATCGGCTGGCGACAGGTTGATCGTAATCCGTTTGGGAGGGAGCGAGAGCCCCATTGCCGAAATTGCCGAATGGACACGTTCGCGGCTTTCGGCGACCGCCTTGTCGGGCAGGCCGACGATAGTGAACCGCGGATTGCCCGGCGCGACCTGACATTGCACTTCGACGCCGCGTGCCTCAAGCCCCAGATAGGCAACGGTGCGGACAGTTGCGACCATCAGCGGCTTTGGTTCGTAACCGAAATCTTAACCACACTCTCGAACCGGGTCGTAAACACGCAGGCCCTATTTCGCGTGGCCATGATCCCTGATCGCTGCACCGAATTTGCCCCCTCACCCTCGCCGATGCGCACCGTGTTGCGCGCCGCCGATGCCGGGTTTGTCGGTTTCCTACACAGCGTCAAGCTGATTTTTCTGGTTTCGCCGTTCTGGTTTTCGCTGGTTCAGCCGGTTCACGCAGAAAGCATCACCGAAACCATCGAAATCACCGAGCAGATCGATGAACCAGCCACCGATTACGGATCGCCTGCCGCCAACCCCGCCGCGATTGCGCGCTTCGGCCCGTTCCACGTTATCAGCGGCGATCGCGCCGAACTCAATGGTGCGATTGAAAGCGATAGCGTCAAACAATTCGGGCTGATGCTGATAGCCTATCCAAAGCTGGCGCGGATCGACATGATCGACTGCCCCGGCACCGAAAATGACGAGGCCAATCTGGCAATCGCGCGGCTGATCCGCAAACACGCTATCCACACCCACGTGCCTGCTACCGGATCGATCCGCTCGGGCGGGGTCGAGCTGTTCCTCGCAGGGGTCAAACGCACCGCGGACACTGGCGCAGAATTTGGCGTCCACAGCTGGATCGATAGCGAAGGCCGCGAGGCAAAGGATGTGCCCACCAATGATCCGGTCCACGCGAGCTATGTGCGCTATTATCAGGATATGGGGTTTGCGCCTGACGTGGCGAAGGCGTTTTACGATTTCACCAACAAGACCAGTTTCGAACAGGTGCATTACATGACCGGGCCTGAACTTGCGCGGTTTCAGATATTGAATTGAACGCCTAAGGCCAGGGCATGGCCCGTGCGCGCGTTCTCCTCCTCAATGCAGCGTTAGGCCCGCTCGATTATCGGGTGCCTCACGGTATGGCGGTCGAGCCGGGGAGCATCGTGCTCGCGCCGCTGGGGCCGCGCCAGCTGGCAGGCGTCGTGTGGGAAGCCGAAACGATGCCGAGCGGCGCCGAAGTCGGCGACAACCGGCTGCGCAATCTGGCGCAGGTTTATGACATCCCTCCCATCGGCGCTCCATTGCGGCGGTTGATCGAATGGACGGCGAGTTATTACCTCGCCTCGCCCGCATCGGTGCTGCGGATGGCGCTGGCAAGTGCGTCGGCGCTCGATGGCGGGCGGACGGTGGTAGAATACCGGTTGTCAGGCAAAAATCCCGAGCGGATGACGCCGCTGCGGACGCAGGCACTCGAGCGCATCGGAGAACGGCAAGGGCTGATCCGCGAGCTCGCGACAATTGCCGATGTGTCCGATGGCGTCATTCGCGGACTGGTGAAGGCAGGCGCGATCGAGGGCATCGAGGTGGCGCTCGATACGCCGTTCGTGCCACCCGAT
>JANOQL010000448.1:0-10095 GCA_031414835.1 Sphingomonadales bacterium
TGGGATCGTGATCCGCGAAGGCTATGGCATGACCGAAACCTGCGCCGCCTGCCTGATGCTCGACGAACGCGATGTGCCGGGCATGATCGGTTCGGCAGGCAAGCCCGTCCGCCATTGCGTGGCAATGATCGCGCGGGCCGATGGCAGCGAGGCCGATGTCGGTGAACTCGGCGAAATCTGGATGCGCGGAAAGAATATCACGCCGGGGTACTGGAACCGGCCTGACGCCAATGAAAGCAGCTTCGTCAACGGCTGGTTCCGCTCGGGCGATATCGGGCGGCGCGATGCCCAAGGCTATTTCACTATCGAGGACCGCGTGAAAGACATGTACATTTCGGGCGGCGAGAATGTGTATCCAGCCGAGGTCGAAAACGTTCTCTACGAATTGCCCGCGATCCGCGAGGTCGCCGTGATCGGCCTCCCGCATCCCAAATGGGGCGAAATGGGCTGTGCGGTTGTGGCACTGAGGGACGGCGAGAGCGTCAGCCTCGATGACATTGCGGCGCAATGCGGTGAGCGGCTGGCGAAGTTCAAGCATCCAGGAAGGCTCGAGATTGTTGACGCGCTGCCGCGCAACGCTACGGGCAAAGTGCTCAAGTTCGAGCTGCGAGCGCAATTTTCCTGACCATGGCGGCAAATCATTACGACGTGATCATCCTCGGTGCGGGCGGGGCAGGGCTAATGTGCGCGCTGACGGCAGGTCAGCGCGGACGACGCGTGCTGGTGATCGATCATGCCGATGAACCGGGCAAGAAGATCCTGATTTCAGGCGGCGGGCGGTGCAATTTCACCAATGTGCACACTGCGCCCGAACGCTATCTGTCGGCCAACCCGCATTTCGCCAAATCGGCATTGAGCCGGTATTGCCCGCAGGATTTCATCGATCTGGTCGACCGCCACGGCATAGCGCACCATGAAAAGACGCTTGGGCAATTGTTCTGCGATGGCTCGTCGCGGCAGATTGTCGCGATGCTGATGGCCGAGTGCGCAAAGGGCCGGGTCGCATTCGCGTTCGGCCAGCCGATCGGTGAAGTCGGCCATGCCGATGGCCTGTTCATGGTCGGCGGTGCCACTGCACCTTCGCTCGTCATCGCCACAGGCGGCCCGAGCATTCCCAAAATGGGCGCCACGGGATTTGCTTATGATCTTGCCCGCCGTTTCGGCCTCAAGATTGTCGAGCCCAAGCCCGCGCTCGTGCCGCTGACGCTGGGCGGAGACGACGTGCTGTTCCGCGAACTCTCGGGCGTTGCTGCGCCAGTCATCGCGCGCACCGGCAAGGCCGCATTTGCCGAAGCCGCGCTGTTCACGCATCGCGGGCTGAGCGGCCCTGCCATCCTCCAGGTCTCGAGCTACTGGCGGCATGGCGAAGAGATCGGGATCGATATGCTCCCCGGGCGCAACGCGGTCGAACTGCTGCTCGCCGCCAAACGCGAAGCGCCGCGCGCGACATTGCGCTCGACGCTCGACAAGCATCTGCCCGCGCGGCTCGCCGAAACGCTGAGCGATCGGATCGATTGCGAAGGCCGCCTCGCCGATCTGCCCGACCGCGCGCTGGCGGCTGCGGGGATGAAACTGTCCGACTGGCGCTTCACCCCCAACGGCACCGAAGGTTATGCCAAGGCCGAGGTAACATTGGGCGGGATCAGCACCGCCGACCTCTCATCGCAAACGATGGCCGCCAAACACGTTCCCGGCCTCTACTGCATCGGCGAAGCGGTCGACGTCACCGGCTGGCTCGGCGGCTACAACTTCCAATGGGCCTGGGCGAGCGGGGTTGCGGCTGGGGAGGCGGTATAGTTGAGCTCGTCATTGCGAGGAGCGTAGCGACGTGGCAATCCAGACTGCCGAGGCATCGCACTGGATTGCCGCGCTTCGCTCGCAATGACGAGGACTGATGCAAATTGAGGTAGATTTGCCATGGCGACTGTTCACTATCCTGCGATCATCGAACGCGGCGCAAAGGGCTTTGGGGTGATCTTCCCCGATCTCCCCGGATGCACCAGCGCAGGCAAAACATTGCAAGAGGCCGCGCGCAATGCCGAAGAAGCACTTGGCGGTCACCTCGTGGCGATGGCGGCTTATGGCGACCCCATCCCCGATCCGAGCGATTTCGATGCTATCGTAGCCGATCCCGACATCAAGGAAGCCACGCGCCTCCCGGTCCGATCCGTGCGTGTCGAACATGCGTGATGTGTTCCGGCGAGTGTTGTCGGAACTTACCTCAACTTTTCGGACGCTGGAAACGCAGGTTCCTGCCCCCGCGAAGGTGCCATACAAGGACGGCTTTCAGGTTCGGTACACTGAAAAAACCCCTCAACAAGCGCTGCTACAAAAATTCGCCCGACAAATCAGCGGATTGCATGCACTCGAACTCCTGCTGTTAAACGGGTTTTTGCAGGAGCAAGGCGTAATCCAGCGCACGCTCGACGATCTTCACGAGGATACTATCTTTATAGCACTTGCGATAATCAACGGCGACTGGACTAATCACCATACCAAATATCTCGATGACTTTTGGTCAGAGGAGCCGGTAGGGGGAGTAAGGCGAGATAAAATTCGAGCTTATGTAAATCGCAAGAGCGGTTTACCGGATACGTCGTCGGCGAACGACAATGGTCGTGATATTTTTCGGGCGTATTCTGGCTATGTCCACGCCGCTTCAGTCAATATCGTGGACATGTGCGCGGGGAAAAACATGACATACTTTCTGGCGGGGATGCTCGATAGCCCCCTTTATCCCGACCATCTCCAAGATGCTTGGAACTATTTTTATCGAGGCTTGGTAAGCTCAGTGATCATCACGCAAGCCTTTGGTGATGAGGAGCTATATAGCGAGCGATACGCCTCACTGACGGGATTCGAGCGGCAGTTTGCAGGAATGCTGTTCCCTGGTTCATAGGCGATGGCGTAAAACCATAATCACCCCAAAGCCGCTAGCTTTTCCTCGGCCAGCGCGTCCATCTCGGCGCGCGTTTTCCTCTCGCTCGATGTCTTAAGCTGCCCGCACGCGGCGTCGATGTCGCGCCCCCGCGGCGTCCGGACGGGTGCGGAAATGCCTGCATCGAACACGATGTTCGAAAACGCCCGCACGCGCTCTGGCGTCGAGGTGTCGTAGACCGCGCCAGGCCAAGGGTTGAACGGGATCAGATTGACCTTGGCGGGCAGCTTGTATTTCTTGATCAGCCGCACGAGCTCGCGCGCATCGGCATCTGAATCATTCTTGTCCTTGAGCATAACATATTCGAACGTGATCCGCCGCGCATTGTTCGCACCGGGATAATCGGCGCACGCCTGAAGCAGCTCCTCGATCCCGTATTTTCGGTTGAGCGGCACGATTTCGTCGCGGATTTCCTTGGTCACCGCATGGAGCGACACGGCAAGATTGACGCCGATCTCGGCACCCGCGCGCGCCATCATCGGGACGACGCCCGAGGTGCTGAGCGTGATCCGGCGTTTGGAGAGTGCCAGCCCATCGCCATCCATCACGATTTTGAGGCCATCGCGCACCGCCTCGAAATTATACAGCGGCTCGCCCATCCCCATCATCACGATATTGGTCAGCATCCGCCCTTCGGGCTGGCTCGGCCATTCACCGAGCGAGTCACGCGCGAGCATCACCTGCCCGACGATCTCACCCGCTGTCAGGTTGCGCACCAGCTTCATTGTTCCGGTGTGGCAGAACCGGCAATTGAGCGTGCAGCCGACTTGCGAGGACACGCATAGCGTTCCGCGGTCGGCATCAGGGATGAACACCATCTCGTAATCCTGCGCGTCGGGCGATCGCAGCAGCCATTTGCGCGTACCATCCACTGAAACCTGCGCTTCGACCACATCAGGCCGCCCGATCACAAAGCGTTCGGACAGCCACGGGTGCTGCGCCTTGGCAATATCGGTCATCAGCGCGAAATCAGTGACGCCGCGATTATAGACCCAGTGCCAGATCTGTTTGGCGCGCAGCTTTGCCTGCCGCTCATCAAGTCCCCCGCCGAGCAGTTCTTGCCCGATCTGCGCTTTGGATAGCCCGACGAGATCGACACGCCCATCGTCACGAAGAACAGGCGCGCGCGGAACAGCGACGGGATCGATATGGCCGGGGATTTGCATGATGCGTCGATAGCGCCCAGCAACGCATTTTGCCAGCACAACACCTTGAGCAGGAGACCGATTGATCATGGACCGCATTTTTACCGCCATCGCCAACCGCGTCTCGGCATTCGCTGGCCAGCCAATCGCGTTCATCCTCGCGACGGTCACGATCATCCTCTGGGCGGCGACCGGCCCGCTGTTCGGCTATAGCGACACGTGGCAGTTGGTCGTCAATACATCGACGACGATCATCACCTTCCTGATGGTCTTCGTCATCCAGAACGCCCAAAATCGCGATGCCGCCGCGATTCAGGCAAAGCTCGACGAATTGATCCGCGCTTTGGACGGGGCGCGCGATGATTTCATCGGGATCGAGCATCTGACCGAGCGCGAACTTGAAAACATCCGTGCCGCAATCGAACGCGAAAGCCGGACCGGCGACCGCAAGGCCGCAACCGGCGAAGGTTCGGTCGCAAAGCTGATCGAACGATTTTAGTCCCCGGTCCTAATCCTGTGCGGCTTTGACGAGCTTCCCCATCATCTGCCCGCGCTGCTGATACGCCTGCCGGTCAAGCGGGATCTTGTAGAGTGCTGTCAGGAAATCGCGATCGCGCTGAGTCAGGCCTTCGGCCCCGCCAGCGAACAGCGTCAGGATCGATTGCTGCGGCGCTTCTTTTGGCGGGTCGATTTCAGCGAGCGCCACGAATCCGGCATAATCGGCAACGGCATCGAGAGACGCACCCCGCGCGCGGTTAACGTCGATGACGACAGTGGCGGTCACGATCGCGCGCGCGACGCGCGTACTGATGATACTTGGCGGGACGCTGGCTGGCACGGCGTTGAAGCCACTGCCAAAAGCCGACAGCACGGATTGACCGCCTTCGCCCCCACCAGCCCCGGTGGCCACAATCGCGGCGCTGCCGCTCGCTTCGGGCGCTTCTGACGATCCTTCGACCGTGGCATACCACCAGCGAATCGGGGCGTCGGTGGTGAACAACTCCTCCTTTTCGCGAATTGAGACATCGGCGAGGTGACGCCGCGACTTTTTCTGCATCGTGCGCGCAAAACCGGCCCCATCATCAACGAAGGTAATTGCAATGTTAGGATCGCAATCAGGCTTTCCAACGCGGATATCGGCGGCTTCGGCAACCGCCCGAATTTTGGCGACCACCCGGTCCGCAATCGCCGCCGGAACGCCATAGACCTTCGGGCACACCCGATCGGTCCACCGCGCGGCAGGCACTGTCCCTTTGGCGATGCCGGTCTTGCGAATATAATCCCGGATTTCGACCCGTTCTTCCTCAGGCGTTCTCGCCTTGCCGGTAACGATGATCTCGCCAGCTTGAACAGGGGCAGCAGCAAGCGCGATAAACAGCATTGCAGACATGACCAGCTCCTTGCATAAACACGACGCGTTCATACCTCAAAACTGGCAGCGTGACAGCCCTTTCGTTTGTCGTCATCATCGCCGATATGACCACACCACATGTCGCCATCATCGGGGCCGGATGCTCAGGATTCACCACTGCCAAACGGCTTGCCGATTACGGTATCCCGTTCACGATCTATGAGGCGTCGGACGATATCGGCGGCAACTGGTATTTCAACAATCCCAACGGCATGTCGGCCTGCTATACCTCGCTCCATATCGATACGTCGAAATACCGGCTGGCGTTTGAGGATTATCCCGTGCCTGCCGATTGGCCCGATTATCCGCACCACGCGCAATTGCTCCAGTATTTCCACGATTATGTCGATCATTTCGATTTGCGGCGGCACATCCGGTTCAACACTCGCGTCGAAAAGGCTGTGCGCGGCGATAAGGGCGGCTGGACGCTGACGCTGTCTGACGGCGAAGTCGCGCGCTTCGATGCGCTTGCTGTGGCCAACGGTCATCACTGGGCAGCGCGGATTCCCGAATATCCCGGCAGCTTTACCGGCGAGCAGATCCATTCGCACAATTATCGCAACCCGTTTGCGCCTGTCGATTGCATCGGCAAACGCGTGCTCGTCGTCGGGATGGGCAATTCGGCGATGGATATCGCGTCTGAACTCTCGCAGCGACCGATTGCCGACAAGCTGTTCGTTTCGGCGCGACACGGGGTGTGGATTTTCCCCAAATATTATCAGGGCCAGCCGCTCGACAAGAACCCGGCGCCGGCGTGGATGCCCAAGGCGATGCGGCAATGGCTCGGCGGCCGGATGGTCAAGAAACTCGTCGGCAAGATGAGCGATTATGGCCTGCCCGAACCCGAGATCGGCCCGTTCGAGAGCCATGGCACGGTGTCGGGCGAATTTCTGCTGCGGGCAGGCTCGGGCGATCTGACGATGAAGCCCGGGATCGAGCGATTGGATGGCGACGGCGTGGTGTTTACCGATGGCAGCCGCGACCAGATTGACGCAATCGTCTGGGCAACAGGGTATGACATCAAGTTCCCGTTCTTCGACGATCCGGCGCTCCAGCCCGATGCGGAAAACAAGCCGCCTGCACTGTTCAAACGCATCATGAAACCCGGCGTGCCTGATCTGTTTTATATGGGGTTGGCACAGCCGCTGCCGACTTTGGTCAATTTTGCCGAGCAGCAATCGAAACTGGTCGGGGCGTATCTCGCCGGTGAGTATACCCCGCCGTCGGATGCCGAGATGCTGAGAATTATTGCGGCGGACGAGGAGTATTACACGGGCCAATACTACCAGGCGCGGCGGCATACGATCCAGCTTGATTTCGATCATTATGTGCGGGCGTTGAAAAAGGAACTGGCGGCAGGCGCGAAGCGGGCAGCGGCGGGCGGCAATCGCCCGCCGGTTGCGGCGCGGGAGATGCAGACGGTTTAGGTTTTTATCGCCCTCGGGTCCGCTCACCTCGAGCGAAGTCGAGAGGCTTTGTTCCTTTGGATCAACATGTCTCGACTTCGCTCGACATGAGCGGATTGGGTCGCTCTAATTGCGAAGAATGAATGGAGATCGACCATGGCCACGGTAGCCGTTGAACCAATGAAGGCGATCAGCCCGTTTGATGTCAGCGACATCGCGCTCTACACCGAAGATCGCTGGCGTGAGCCATTTGCCAAGCTGCGGCGCGACATGCCAGTCAGCTGGTGCCCGGACAGCCCCTATGGCGGCTATTGGTCGGCAGTGACGCATGACGTGATCCAGCAAGTCGAAATCGATGCGGCCACCTGGTCATCAGAAATCGGCAACATCACGATTGCCGATGGCGTCGCAGGCGAAGCCTTCCCCAATTTTATAGCGATGGATCCGCCGCGTCATACGGCACAGCGCAAAGTCGTGGCGCCTGCGTTTGCCCCGAGCCAGATGGCGGAGCGCGAACGGCAGGTGCGCCAGCGGACGCGCGATCTGTTCGACAGTCTGCCGATTGGCGAGAGCTTCGATTGGGTCGAAACCGTGTCGATCCCGCTCACGATCGGAATGCTGTGCATCCTGTTCGAGTTTCCGTGGGAAGAACGCCACGATCTCAAACGCTGGTCCGATTATGGCAGCAACGTCTCGCCCGAGACAGCGACCCCTGAATATCAAATGGAGTTCAATCTCCAGATGATGGCGATGCTGACGCGGTTCGACCTGTTGCTTGAGGAACGCCGCGCACTGCCGCCGAGCGACGATCTTCTGAGCCGGATGGTCCACAGCGAAGCGATGGGCAATCTGACGCCGATCGAACGCATCGCCAACATCGCACTGCTGATCGTTGGCGGGAACGATACGACGCGCAATTCGATGAGCGGGTTCATCGAGGCGTGTCAGCTCTATCCCGACCAGCTCGAACGGCTGCGCGCCGACCCCAAGCTGATCCCCAATGCCGCGCAGGAAATTATCCGCTGGCAATCGCCCGTTACGCATATGCGGCGGACAGCGACCTGCGATACCGAGCTTGGCGGACAAGCGATCAAAGCGGGCGAAAAGATCGTCCTCTGGTATATTTCGGGCAACCGCGACGAGGCGGTATTTCCCGATGCGGAAAACTTCGATGTCGGGCGCAATAATGCGCGGCGGCATGTTGGGTTCGGTCACGGCATTCACCGCTGCGTCGGCGCACGGCTCGCCGAAATCCAGCTGGCGACGCTGATCGGTGAAATCGTCGAACGCGGCTGGAGCATCACGCCGCAGGGCAAGCCAACGCGACTGGCGAGTCCGTTTCTCCACGGCTTTACCGCAATGCCGGTGACGATCGCCGCATAGCAAAAGGGGCCCAGCATTGCTGCCAGACCCCTCTGCACTACTCAGTTGACGTCGCTTACGCGGCTTCGCGCAAATCCGCGATTGTCGCAGCGCCACCAATCCCGATCTTGCGCGGCTTCATCGCTTCGGGCACTTCGCGGACGAGTTCGAGCGTCAGAAGCCCGTCGGCCAGATCGGCATTATCGACGCGCACGAAATCGGCGAGCTGGAAACGCCGTTCGAACGCACGATTGGCGATGCCGTTATGGATCAGCTGGCGGGTATCGCCATCGTTATCAGCCTTGCGACCGGTAACGGTCAGCAGGTTCTGGTGCGAAGTGATGTCGATCTCTTCAGCTTTGAAACCGGCCACCGCAAGTGTGATCCGGTAACGGTCGTCAGACAGTTTTTCGATGTCGAACGGGGGATAATTCTCGGCCGCTCCGCCATTGGCCTGTTCGAGATAATCGAACAACCGGTCGAACCCGACGGTGGTGCGGCGATAGGGGGTCCAGTCAAAACTACGCATGGGTCAAAATCCTTGTTTCAAGCGATGTTGGTGTGGCGGCGCGCCGTAATGGCCGCGCCGTCAGCCCTGGTTCCGTTACGGCAACCCGGCTTTCACAGAGATGGTGACAGCCTTGCCGATTTCAAGACGCTGCGTATTGTGTGGACATGAAAATCTTCATCGCAGCGGCACTGGCCGCGTCCGCCGCAGCCCCCGCGCTTGCCGATCCGGCGCTCGATACCGCCAATGCCGTGCTTGCCAAAGCCCCGATCATCGACGGGCATAATGACGTGCCCAACCAGATCCGCGATCTTTACGGCAATGATTTTGCCAAGTTCGATTTTCGCAACATAGCGCCTGCCGATCTTCCCAAGATACAGACCGATATTCCGCTGCTTAAAAAGGGCCATGTCGGCGCACAATTCTGGTCGGTCTGGGTCGATGCGAAACTGTCGCCCGCCGATGCAGCCGTGCGCGTCACCGAACAGATCGACACCGTCGAACAGCTAATTGCGGCTTATCCCGATACTTTCGTCAAAGCACGCACTGCTGCCGACATCGAGTCCGCGATCAAGCGCGGGAAGATCGCGTCGCTTATCGGGATGGAGGGCGGCGCGCCGGTCGTTTCGCTTGCCATGTTGCGCCAATTCCACCGTGCAGGTGTCGGCTACATCACGCTGACGCACACGCTGACGACCGGTTGGGCCGACGCTGCTACCGATCCGCCAAAACATGGCGGGCTTTCGCCGTTCGGGGTCGAAGTGGTTCGCGAAATGAACAGGCTCGGGATGCTGATCGATCTCAGCCATGTGTCCGAGGCAACGATGGCCGATGCGCTCGATGCCAGCAAAGCGCCGGTCATCTTCAGCCACTCAAGCGCGCGCGGTGTTACCGATCATCCGCGCAATGTGCCCGATGCGATCCTCAAGCGGATGCAGGCCAATGGCGGCGTCGTGATGGTGACGTTCGTGCCGTTCTTCGTTTCGGCTATCGTGCGCGAGCATGGGCTGAAGCGCACCGCCGAAGAGGCGCGATTGAAGGCGTTGTTCAACTATGATCCCGATGCGGCGAAGGCGGCGCTCGTTTCGTGGGACAAAGGCAATCCCGAACCCAAAGCGACGATCAAGGACGTCGCCGATCATATCGATCATGTCCGCAAACTGGCCGGCATCGATCATGTCGGCATCGGTGGCGATTATGCAGGCGTCGATACGTTGCCCGAGGGGCTTGAGACCGTCGGCGATTATCCGGCGCTGTTCGCCGAGCTTGTCCGCCGCGGATATTCACGCGCCGATCTTGCGAAAATTGCGCAGGGCAACATCTTG
>JANOQL010000449.1:0-2401 GCA_031414835.1 Sphingomonadales bacterium
CACGATGGTGCGCTTCCCACTGTCTCGACTTCGCTCGACATGAGCGGGTTGTATTTGGAGGACCGTGTTCTAAGCGCCAATGATGTCTCGCCCGCCTGCTTCCTTCGCCGCGCCATTTGCGGTTGCCTGCGTAGGCATTGCGCTGTTTTCGCTGATGGACGCGGTGGTGAAAGACATTGTCCTTGTGATCGGCGCGTATAACGCGATGATCTGGCGGCAATTGGTGGCGACTGCTCTGGGTGGCAGCATTTTTCTCGGCACGCGCAGCGCTTGGCCCGGGCCAGCAGTGATCAAGATTGCGGCAAAACGTGGTGTGCTGGGTGCTGCGATGGCATTTACGTTCTTCTGGGGGATCGCGCGGGTGCCGCTTGCCGAAGGCATTGCGCTGTCATTCATTGCCCCGCTGATCGCGCTGTATCTGGCGGCAGCGTTGCTTGGCGAAGAGGTCGGCAAGCGCGCGATTACGGCGTCGTTGCTCGGCTTTGGCGGCGTCATCGTCATTTTCCTCGGTCGGATCGGCGAAGCGACGCATGATCGTGCGGCATGGATCGGCATCGGATCGATCCTGATTTCAGCAGTGCTTTACGCGTATAATCTGATCCTCCAACGGCAGCAGGCGCAAATCACGACGCCGTCTCAGGTCGTACTCCTCCAAAACAGCTTTGCTTTTGCCGCGATACTGCCGTTCTTTCCGTGGTTTGGCGTTGCGCCACCGACCGGCCTGTGGCCGATGATCGTCATCGCGGCGTGCATAACCGTTGCCTCGCTATTCCTGCTGTCATGGGCCTATGCGCGCGCCGAGGCGCAGGTGTTGCTGCCGGTAGAATATACCGCTTTTCTTTGGGCTGCGTTGTTCGGATGGCTGTTTTTCCGCGAGGCGGTCACGCTGCCGATCGTCGCAGGTGCGGTGCTGATCGTTACAGGCTGCATCATCGCCGCGCGCGCAAAGCCATCTGCTGAGCGGCAGCCTGTCGAAAGTGCCATGGTCTGAGGTGTTGACAGCCGTCAGCCTTCGGCCTTTACGTTAACGTCAATAGCGAGAGGCGAATCCTGACATGAATTTTCAGTTTTCCGACGATGCCGAAGCGTTGCGTGATCAGGCAAGGCGTTTCCTTGAGGATAAGTCGAGCCGTGCCGCAGTACGCGCCGTGATGAATGCCGGCAGCGGCACCGATTCCGAGCTGTGGTCCGAAATCGTGGCGCTGGGCTGGACGGCGCTGCGCATTCCCGAAGAGCATGGCGGTCTGGGCCTGTCGGTTCTCGAACTGTGCGTGCTGGCCGAAGAAGCAGGCCGCGCATTGGCACCGGTGCCGTTCACCTCATCGGTGTTGCTCGCGACCGAAGCGTTACTGCTGGCAGGAACCGACACGCAAAAGGCCAAGTGGCTGCCCAAACTGGCCGATGGATCGGCGATTGGCGCTGTGGCGCTAGCCGAAGGTTCGGCGGCCCCCGGGACGCGTTCATCGATAACCGCAAGTGGCGGCACGCTCAACGGCAGCAAATCGCCCGTGCCTGATGCCGCGATTGCCGATTTCCTCATCGTCTCCGCCAGCGATGGACTGCATCTGGTCGAAACCAAGGCCGCAGGTGTCAACATTATCCCTGTCGAAACAATCGACCTTGTCCGCACCTCCGCGCAGGTCGATTTCACCGACGCGCCATCCGAACCGATGACTGGCGGGCGCACCGCGCTCGATCAGTTCATCCAGTCGTCTGCCGTATTGCTCGCGTTCGAAGGCCTGGGTGGGGCTGATTCTGCGATGGAAATGGCGGTCGCCTATGCCAAGGATCGCGTGGCGTTCGGGCGCAAGATCGGCGGCTATCAGGCCGTCAAACACCGTGCCGCCGAAATGTATATCAAGAACCAGCTGGCACGTAGCCACGCTTATTATGGCGCATGGGCGTTGCTCACAGGCTCTGCTGAACTTGCACAGGCGTCGGCAGGCGCGCGCGTCGCAGCGCTCGACGCGTATCAGTTTGCGGCAGAGGAAAATGTCCAGCTGCATGGCGGAATTGGTTTCACATGGGAAAGCGATTGCCAGTTTTTCTATCGCCGCGCGCGTCTGTTGAGCGCAACGCTCGGATCGAAGACCTATTGGGCTGACCGTCTGGTCGGCAGCCTCGAACAGCGCAATTCGGCCTTGGCCGCTTGAGTTTTTAGATCCTCCCCATCTTGATGGGGAGGGGGACCGTCCGCAGGACGGTGGAGGGGCCAGCTATGGTGCCGAACCCCTCCGTCACCGCTTCGCGGTGCCACCTCCCCAACCAGTTGGGGAGGATACTGAAGGAGAATGACGATGGATTTCAACGACACCCCCGAAGAAGCCACCTATCGCAAGCAGGTCCAGAGCTGGATCGCCGCGAACAGCGACGCGCTCGAAGGTGCAGTCAACGCGCGCAC
>JANOQL010000450.1:0-6261 GCA_031414835.1 Sphingomonadales bacterium
CGCCGATCTTGCGCTTTATGCCGCAAAAGGAGGCGGGCGCGGCCGCTTCCATTTCTTTTCGGAGGAACTTCACAAAGCCGCCGAAGATCGCAGGCAGATCGAAACCGACCTCCGTGATGCCCTTGCGTGCGGAGAAATGGAATTGGTGTATCAGCCGATCGTCTGCGCCGAAGAAAACCTGGTCAAAGGCGTTGAATCGCTGATCCGCTGGAACCACCCCCGCCGCGGCCCGGTATCGCCCGCTGTGTTCATCCCCATCGCAGAGGATGCAAACCTTATCGCGCCGCTTGGCGAATGGATCCTGCGCAAGGCGTGTGAAGACGCAGTCAGCTGGCCGGGGAAAATCCGTGTCGCAGTCAATGTATCGCCGATCCAGTTTGCAAACGAGGGCTTTCCGGAAATCGTCATGTCGGCGCTCGCCCATTCGGGGCTTTCGCCGGACCGTCTCGAACTCGAAATTACCGAAGGCGTGTTCTTAAGCGAATCGGCAGAAACCGACGCCATGTTTGCAAGGCTGAAAGGCATCGGGGTGCGGCTGGCGCTCGACGATTTCGGGACTGGCTATTCCTCGCTGAGCTATCTGAAGACCGCCCCGTTTGACAAGATCAAGATCGATCAGAGCTTCGTTCGGCAAGCGACACTGCCCGGATCGCGCAACCGGGCGATCATCGCCGCGATTGTGGCACTCGCCGAAGCGCTCGGGATGGAAACAACCGCTGAAGGCATCGAATCGCTCGATCAGCTCGATCTGGTTCAAAATCTGCGCGTCAGTCACATTCAAGGTTATATTTACAGCAAAGGCGTGCCTTGCGCGACGCTTTCCGAAAAGCTCGAATGCGGGGACTGGGTGATCGAGCCGTCGGGGCCAGCGCGGCAACGCAGCACGCGGCAATCGATGTATCGTAAGGTTGGCGCGATCTTCGGGGGACAGCATCAATCGGTGCTGGTGCGCAATCTTTCGGAAACGGGTGCCCTGATCGAAGGCCTGCCCAATCTGGCATTGGATACGCTCATCATTATCGATTTCGGCGGCGGCGAACTGGCGTTCGCGCGAATCCGCCGCATCGGTGCGCGGCAGCATGGCGTGGAATTCGAAGCCCCGCTGGTCAGCGACGGCAGTGGCAGCTTTTGCGTCAACCACCGTGTGACGCCTTATGCGCTGGCGTCTCTGGGCCTACCCGATGGCGGCTATCCGGCGGAAACGTCCGCGCTGAACGTCGTGCCGGGCGCATCGATTGAACAAATCGGTGCGCGTCTGGGGCTGAGCCGGATCGCGGGCGGCGCCACCGAAGGCGGCGGGCTCGGGATCGTTGGCAGCATGGCCGCCATTTCGCTTGTCGATCGAAACCGGCTCGGAGACCGGCAGTTGACGCGCGCCGATGTCGATCGGCTGCTCGACGCTGCCAACGCCAGCCAGAACCCGCAGCTTGGGCCATTTGTCAGCCTGCTCGTTCATACAGGCGTGCGCCAGCGCGAACTGATCGAAGCGCGCTGGTCATATTTCGATCTTGAACGCGGCATCTGGAACGTGCCCGATGCCCGCACCGGCAAATCGCGGACGGTCAAACTGTCACGCGAAGCAACCGAGATTATTCGCGGGCTTCCCAAATGGGATGATTGCGAATTCCTGATCGCCAACCCGAAAACCAAGCGGGCATACGGATCGTTTGCCAGCAGCTGGGAAACCGCACGGCGCAGGGCGGGGCTGCCCTATGTCGAGATCGACGAACTCCGCCTGACGTCGCCGTCTCCGAAGCGCGGCTGACGCCAGGTCGTGTATCGGTTTGAGGGGCGCGACTGTTAGGGGGGGCTGACTGTCCGATTTTGGTGCGACTTTCTCAGAAAGCGCATCCCCGACGGCGTCGCGGCCCAATCCATTCAGCAGGGCGACAAGTCCTTTGAATAGCGTGCAGATATCATCTCCATGTTTTTCACAAATGTGTTCCGCTCGTCATCGGGAATATACGAAAGCATGTTTCGACAGTTGGCGATGTTTTGCGCCTTGATTTGGTTGCGAAAGGCCATGCCTTGATCGGTGAGCGCCAACGCAACAGCCCGGCCTTTCAGCGCAGTTGCATCGCGCGTTACCAAGCCGCGCTTGTTCAGTCGGTCGATAACCGATTGCATCGTGGTCGAGCGCACACCCAGATGATTTGCCACGTCTTTGGCAACCGATTGTGGATGCCGGTGCAAATAGGAAAGCGTTTCAAGGTCAAGCGGATTGAACGGAATGGTGCCGAAATCTGACGATAGGCGGCGCTCGTCAATGGTAAGCAAGCGCAGCAAAGTGCCGATCGCTACGTCGAGTATCTCAGCCTGATCCATCGAAAATTCCTAATACGAAATTCGTACTTGCTAAATACGATGTTCGTATTAGGTTATGGAGTGTGGCCTGCAGTGGCAAGCCTGTTTTCAGGAGAGTGCCATGATTTTGGCGAAATATCATCTGTTCACCGGCGCAACATCAGGCCTTGGTCTTGAAGCGGCGGCGGAACTCGCACGGATGGACGCGTCGAACATCATTATCGTTGGCGCACGAAGTTCGGCGAACTTGAACAGCCTGCGACGCGCTATCCCGGATGCGCAGTTGCAGGTGATGACACTCGATACATCATCGCTTGCTTCTGTGGGATCGTTTGCAAATGATGTCACAGCATTTCTCGGGACCAACTTCTTGTCGAGCATGGCGTTGAACGCAGGCGTTCAGATCGTCAGTGGTGATCGATACTCGGTCGATGGATTTGAGATGACCTTCGCCACCAATGTTCTGGGGCATATCGCGCTTTTCCGCCATTTGCAGCCTTTCTTGTTGCGTTCCGCCGTGATCGTATCGACGGCTAGCGGAACCCATGATGGGACAAAAAAGCTCGCCAATGATTACAAATTCTACGGCGGGTATTTCCCATCGGCAGCCGACGTAGCGGCAGGCAAGGTTTCTCAAAGCGTCGATAAAGCCCAATTAGGCCGGGACCGTTACGCGACGTCCAAACTTTGCAACATCCTCTTCACATACGCCATGGCCCGGAAACTCGGTGAAGGCGGACCACGCCTTATTGCCTACGACCCTGGCCTCATGCCCGGCACCGAACTTGCGCGTGATCAGCCGGCGGCGATGCGCTTCGCGTGGAAGAATGTTCTGCCCGCAGCCGCGAAACTCATGGAAGGGGCCAGCACGGCCAAACGATCCGGCGCATTGCTCGCACAGATGCTTGCTGGTTTGCACTTGCCAGATGGCACAGGACTTTATGTCGAATTTACAGGTCGCGAACTTCGGTCATCGCAAATGTCTTATGAACACTCGCTTCAAGACGCTCTCATCGCCTGGGTCGATCTCACCGCTTTTGGAGAGACCCGCCGGGCTGTTGAGTGACCGAAAACTCATCGAATGCAGACAAATTTCAAGCCGGGACGCAGCCGAACCCGCAACTATCCGGTCGTGACCGGCGATCCTTCGGCAGGTTGTGCGACGGGCGGCAGCGTTGGCTCGACCATCACTTCTGGAGACAATGCAGCGGCCTCGATCCGGTCGAGCGCGGCCTCTGTGTCGCGATAGCGCTGCGCGCTTATCACCCAAGCCCGCGCGCGTTCATCGAATGGCAATTGTGCCACTTCCAGTCGCGCAGTGTCTATCTGCCCTGCGGCAAGCAGCGACTGTGCCCGCGCCAGACGCGCGGCCGGATCGATCTGGACCGTTTCGGCAGAACGGACGGTAACGAGTTCGGACAACCCCGAAGTGAACGACTCCCACCAGCCCCTGCTCGCGCCAGACGATGGATCGACGATCAAAGTATCAAGGTCACGCTGGAGCATCGCCAAAGTCACAGGTTTGCGTGCGCCTTCGATGATCGTCGCCACATCACGCGCTTGCTTCACGCCAAAATGCTGAACAAGCAGCGCTTCTGCTGCCCCTAGCCCGGTGCCGCGATCGATCGCCCGGCGGGCCATGAATGCGGCGATCAGCGCATCGGCGCGCGAAGTGGATGCCCCGCCGCCTACACCTCTGGCTTCGATCAGCGCCAGTCGCGCCTCGATTGCCGCGAGCCGCGCCGCCATTTGCGGATCGCCGGGGGCAGGCGGTGCCACAGCCGCTGCGGGCAACGGCGCTTCGGCGCGCGGTGCCAGTTGCAGCGTTTCGGCAGGCGCATCTTCACCGAGCAGCCAGACGCGCGCGACATCCCATTGTGTTAGCGCCCAGCCCATCACGCCGATCCCGGCAATGAAGGCGATGGTCAGGAAAAACAGCCCGCCGCGGACGCCGCGTCTTGCAGGCGGCGTGGTTGTGGCAGCATAAGTCGGTTCAATCGACATGGAGATGATCAAGACCCGGTTTGTTGGGCGCGGACATAAGCCAGCGCAAGCATCGCTTCATCGCGCGGATCGCTCGCAACATCAACACTTTCCCACCCCGAGCCTGCGGCATGGGCAGCGGCTTCGCTGATCGCGACCAACGCTACCCTGGCCTTATCGGAGATTTGGCGCGCAAACGCTTCGCCTGCGCGTGGCGAATGGGCAAGTGCAACCGGATGATGCGACAGCCAGGCTTGCCATTCCCCGGGCGGATCGACGGCAACGCTTTCGTAAACGACGATCCGGTCAACGGAGACTGTTCTCGCATCAAATGGCACTGTGTCTTGCCCTGCCAAGTGCAGGATGGTCTGCGGCCCCAACGTCCCGATCAGCGCGACGATCCACGCGACGTCCTTCTCGCCAGTCGCGACCGACGCAAACCCAGCCTCTCGCGCAGCGACTGCTGTCGCTTCACCGACGGCGAAGGCGGGAAGGTGAAGACACGCCACCAACCTGTCGCCCGATTGTCGCACGGCGTTTGCGCTGGTGAACAATATCCCTGCGTAGCGCGTAAGATCGGGCATGTCCCAGCCGACCGGGCGAACCGCAAACAGCGGTGCGCCGCTGATTGTCAGCCCCAGCGCATGGGCGCGTTTTGCCGTTGCCGAAAATCCGGGTTCGGGCCGGATCAGCAGGAGCGGACGGCTCACCCGCCGAAGACTTCACGGATCGTCGCCGGCGCATCGGCGAGCAGTGCAGCCGCCAGATCGTGCGGCGTTTGACTGTCGCCAACCGCAAAGCGGCGTTCTCCTGTCACGCAGTCGCCACCGTCGGGGCTGTAAAGTGCGGCACGGAGCACGATCTCGCCGCCGGTCAGCAGCGCCATTGCGGCAACCGGCGAGCGGCAATCGCCCGACAACGCCGCAAGCAACGCGCGTTCGGCGCGCACACAATCGCTCGTCTCACGATGATCGATGGCTGAAACAATCGCCTGTGCTGCGGCATCGTCGCTCCGCACCTCGATCCCGACAGCCCCCTGCGACGGCGCTGGCAGCAGTGTGTCGACAGCGATTGCCACGCCATCACCCATGCCGAGCCTCACAAGACCTGCCGCCGCCAGCAATGTTGCCGCAGCATCGCCGTTCGCAATCTTGGCGAGTCGCGTCTGCACATTGCCGCGAAACAACACGATATCGAGATCGGGGCGCAACCGCATCATCTGCGCGCGGCGGCGCGGCGCGCTGGTCCCGAATTTCGCACCCTGTGGGATAGCGTCAATCGACGCAGCGCCGATCAGCCGGTCGCGCACATCGGCGCGTTCGAGCATCGCCACGACAAGAAACTCTGGCGGGCGGATCGTTTCGACGTCCTTCATCGAATGGACCGACGCGTCGGTTTCACCTTCGCCGAGCCAGACATCGAGTTCCTTCGTCCACAGCGCTTTGCCGCCGACATCGGCGAGAGGACGGTCGAGAATCTTGTCGCCGCTCGCCACAACAGGCCGCAGGGTGACGGCATCGTCATCCCAGCCATGCGCTGCGATCAGCGCAGCCTTGACCATCTCCGCCTGCGCCATCGCCAGCGGCGACGCGCGCGTGCCCAATCTGAACGGTCGATCCGGTGTCCCCATCATTGCTTGTGCTAGCGTCCGCCGGGGCTAGAGGGAAGACAAGAGTCTGTCCTGAAAGGTTTGAAGCGCGTGACGGAGCCGATTTTGTCGCGAGACGAGGAGCTAGGAGGGAGCGATGTTATTCATCGTAACCGACGAAGCGACGACGACCTCGCGTCAAAAGCGGCCCGCCGCCGGAGGCGGTCGCCCGGAGAGGTGCGCCGGGGGCGTCGCGAACTTTGCACGGGGAACCACCCCGCGCTTCAGCCCGCTCCTACCCAGCGCGCCGCGCCGCCGCGCGCAGATGATGCGGTTGCGCCCCGATCTCGATATCGTGTTGTTTCGCGTCTGCACATTGCCGCGAA
>JANOQL010000451.1:0-4185 GCA_031414835.1 Sphingomonadales bacterium
ATCGGCAGGATCGAGCCCTGTCAGCGCGAGGAAGCGTTGCGCGCGCGCATCGTCGGCAAGCGTCCACGCCAAAGCCTGTAGCCCCAGCGCCTGAGGGTCGGGTTCGATTGTGCGGTCTCGCAGCATGTCTTAAGGGGTGTGTCCGAAGATTTTGTGAGGAACAGCGCGTGGCAAAAAGAGTGATCGTTGTCGAGGACAATGAACTTAATTTGAAACTCTTTTGCGATCTGCTGCGTGCGCACGGCTATGAAACCGAAGCGGTGAAGGATGCGCGCGAGGCGGTCGGGCGTGCAACCACCTTTGCGCCTGACATCGCGATTGTCGACATCCAGATGCCGCACATGACCGGCCTCGAACTGATCGAGGCGTTTCGCCGCGACACGATTTTGCGGCGCACACCGATCATGGCAGTGACGGCTTATGCCGGGAAGGGCGATGAAGAGCGAATTCGCGAGGCGGGGGCCGATTCGTACGTTGCCAAGCCAATCAGTTTGATGAAGTTCGTCGAATCGGTGAAATCGCTTGCCGATCTCGCCGAATCACGCGCGATGGCGTGAGGACGCCCGATTACTTGATCTTGGCTTCCTTGAACTCGACATGCTTGCGCACGACGGGATCGTATTTGCGGAACACCATTTTCTCGGTCGTGTTGCGCGGATTTTTCTTGGTCACATAGTAAAAGCCCGTATCCGCCGTGCTGACGAGCTTGATCTTGACGGTGGCTGGCTTCGCCATGGCGTGAGAACCTTCGACTAAAAAATGGTGCCACGCCGGGGCGCGGGAAGGCGCGACCATTGGCGGCGAGGTGCGCAATTGTCAAGCGATTCACTCGGGCGATGCAGGCAGGGGCACAACCGACTGTTCGTTGAAAATTTCGAGATTGCGGATCTGCTTTTCGGCCGCTTCGCGTTGCGCCGGATCCATTGGCGGCAAGCGATTGAGGACGTCTTCAACCTTGAGGACAGGTGCAGGCGCAGGCGGCTGGGTGTCATCGCCTGCGAACCGCGCGATCTGGACGAAAGCGTAGATCGCGATCAGCACCCACCACCACCAGCGGAACGTCCATCCGCCGGTTTTCTTGGCTGGGGCCGCAGCCGCAGCATCCCAAGTCGCAACGTGTTCGGCGTTCAACTCGCTTTCAAGCGCGGGATAATGCGTCCGGATGCTCTGGAGCAGGCTGACAATCGAATCGCGCTGCTTGCCCGCCGCTTTCCAGCCATAGGCATCGGGCGGCGGCGCTTTGAGCAGCTGCCAAGCGTCGTGCCAGCGGTGATCGTGCTTTTCGAGCCGGTCTATGGCATCAAGATCGTTGAAACGCGCGGCTGCCTGCGACACGCCGTAGCGCTGACGCCAGTTTTCGGCTGTTTCTGTCCAGCCGAAATGCGGCGCGGCAACGCGCGTTATCGGATCGCTCTTCGGAATAGCCTGCGCAATGATCGAAGCCATCCAGTCTTCGATCGCGCTGGCGTGATCGATTGCTTCCATCTCGGGCGCGGTCAGGATTGCGTACGTCGCTTCGGCAAGTTCCGGGGCAATGTCATCGGCAGACCGGTCGCCCCACAACAGGGTGATGATCTTTTCCTGTTCGGCTTCGGTCGCAGGCTGACGTTGTGGCTCCCAGCGCCATGTGGCGGGGTCTTCGTAATCATCGTCATCATCGCCGGCATCGTCTGAAACGGGTTGGCGTTCCGGATCGGCGTTTTCGTCCTCCAGACCGCGCGTATCGACATGCCATGACGGCAGCGGAATGATGGCGGGGCGGGGGGCAGCATCGATTTCGGCATCGGTGATGGCTGAGACGTCGGGGATGGTTTCGGGTTCCGCGTCATCAGTTATCGCTTCTTCAGCCTCCCCTTCGCTCGCACGATCGCCATAATATTCGTCGATGTAATCGGCTTCCCACGTTGCGCCGTTCAATGCCTCGCGCAGCGCAATGAACGCCTTGGGATCGGCCTCGACATCGGTTGCTTTCAGCTTGGCCGCATAGGCACGCTTGATCGCGCGCTTGTCATCGGTCGGTTCGATTCCGAGGGCAGCGAACGGGCTCATCAGAGGAAGCGTTCGCCTTCAAGTTCATCGAGCTGTTGCAGCATCTGTCCACGCTCCTGGTCGATCGTGCGCGGATCCTGGCTTTCGAGTGCGGTGGTAAAGCGCGCGATCAGATTGCCGATATAATCGCGGCGTTCGGCGAGGAACGATTCGTAGCAGCGTTCGGCGCGCGCCATCGCGGCGGCGTTTTCGGCATCTTCGCGCGGGTGGAATTTGAGTTTGGCGAGCGCAGTCCGGCGCGTCTCGATATCTTCGCCTGCAACGGCGTCCTCCTTGTCATAAATGACGGCCTGCTTGGTGATGCCTGTATCGGGGACGGTCACATCGACCTCAAGCAACCCACTGGCATCGTAGCTGAAGCGGCAATCGATCCCGACCTGTCCTGCCGGTTTGGGCGGCACGGGAACCGTTATCGATCCGAGCTTCACATTCTGCGCCACCATCCGCGCTTCGCCTTGGTAGATTCCGAATTCGACCTGTTTCTGATTGTCGATAATCGTCGAAAACGTCTGGATGCGGCTGGCCGGGACCACAGTATTCCGCTCGATGATCGGCGAAAAGATTCCGACACGAAAACCGCAGCGCCCATCGGCTTCGCTGGTATCGACACCGAGCGTGAACGGGCACACATCGGTCAGCCGGATTTCATCGAGCGCGGCGTCTTTTGCCTTCAGCCCTGCCTGGATCGCAGCGCCGAGCGCAACCGCATGATCGGGGTGGACGGTGGCGTTGGGGAAGCGCCCGAACATCCGGGTGACCGCGCGGCGCACGATCGGCATCCGCGTCGATCCGCCGACCATCACGATTTCATGCAGATCGCCAACCTTGGTGTTGCCATCGCGGAGCGAGCGGAGAACCGGATCGCGGAGGCGCGCAATCAGTGGCGCGGCCTTTTCCTCGAATTCGGCAGCATTGGTCTCGAACTGCCTCGCCTCGCCGGCCCAGACAATCTCGAAACTGGCGGTCTCATTGTCGGTCAATGCCCGCCGCGTGCGTTCGGCGGCAGCGCGCAGGATTTCGGTGAGCGCGGGATTATTATCCTTCAGCCCCAGCCGTTCACGTGCGAGATCGATCAGCACCTGGTTGAAATCTTCGCCGCCCAGCCGGTTGTCGCCCGCCGATGCGCGGACTTCGATGATGCCATCGAAAATTTCGACCAGCGACACATCGAACGTGCCGCCGCCGAGATCGAACACCAGAAACGGCGCTTCCTGCCCCAATTCGTGAATGCCATAGGCGAGCGCGGCGGCTGTCGGTTCGTTGACCAGCCGTTCGACTTTCAATCCGGCCAATTCACCCGCACGCCGCGTGGCCTTGCGCTGTTTGTCGTTGAAATAGGCGGGAACGGTGATGACGGCGCTTGTGACCGCTTCACCCAGAAACGCCTCGGCATCGACTTTAAGGCTGCGCAGCACCAGCGACGACAGGTCTTCTGCTGAAAAATCGTTGCGGCCCAGCTTGGCGCGCTGTTGCGTTCCCATAAAGCGTTTGAACGCCGTCGCGGTCACATCGGGATGCGTCGATTGCCGTTCGCGCGCCGCCATCCCGACCAGTACATCGCCATTATCGGCGATGCTCACAGCCGACGGCGTCAGCGTGTCGCCCAAACTGTTGGGAATCAATTCAGGCGCGTCACCCCTGAACACCGCCACCGCCGAATTGGTGGTGCCGAGATCGATACCAACGATCATACTGACTGCTTCCCCTTTACGCGACCTTGGTTTTGCGCGTTATCGCGGCTCGGGGGTTTGGGCAATCATCCCCGGATTGCCCATATTCGGATGGCGCGGCGTGCACGTGACGTAAAACTCGCGCACTTTCGCCATATCGGCTTCGTAATCGCCGGTCGGCCAGATTGCAGGGCCGAGGCCAACGGTCTTTTTGGCATAGTCCATCATTCCCAGCACAAGCGGCACGCCTGCCCCCATCGCGATGTGGTAAAACCCTGTTTTCCATTCGCGCACCTTGCCGCGCGTGCCTTCGGGCGCGATCGTCAGCATGAATTCGCTGCGCACCTTGAATTCGGCGATCATGGCATCGACGGCGTTGGTCGATCTGGACCTGTCAATCGGGATGCCCCCCAACTCCTTCATCAAATTGCCGAACGGCCAGCGGAACAACGCCGTTTTGCCCATG
>JANOQL010000452.1:0-10274 GCA_031414835.1 Sphingomonadales bacterium
GCGGGCCGCTTTTGGCGCGAGTCGTCGTCGCTTCGTCAGTCACGATGGGATGCCATCGCTCCCTCCTATCTCCTCGTCTCGCGGCAAAATCGGCTCCGTCACGCGCTTCAATCTGAGTGAAACAGGGTCTAACCCTTCACATCAGCCAGAAATGCCCGCACGCGATCGACGTTGAAGCCGAGATCGCTTTCTCCGACGCGGCTGATCGAGCGCATGTCGATCCGGCTGCCGTTGCCATCGGGGGTAACGAGGATGACGATGTCATCCTTGAACTTGAACGGCGATACGCTGTCGGTGGCTTCTATGCTATCGGCGGTCTCAGCAGCAATCGGCCATCCGCGCGCAGCGATGAGTGTCTTCACCTTGGCCATGGCTTCGGCAGGTGGCACCGAGAGCCGCACCGGCACGATGTCGGCAAAGGCCTTGGCATGGATGCTGCGCCATTCGGCTTCGCCTCCTTTGGTGCCAAGGAAGCGATCCGGCCGCACCGTCAGCTTGGTGAAGGCGGGAACGTTGACCAGATCGGTTGTGACTTCATGCGTGAACGGGTTGCTGACTCCGCGGTTGATCGCCCAGCCAGCGACGAAGACAACCGGCAGCGTGGCGATCATGCCGATGACCGCGTGGCGGCGCAGCCCCAAAGGCTTGCGGATCAGCGCAATGATGCCAGCGATGATGGCAACCAGCGCCAGCACTGTGGCGGCGACGACACCGAGCAGGCCAGCGATGAAATGCCACAGTCCCCATCCCGTGCCATAGGCCGCCAGTGCCGCCAGCGGCGTCGAAATCAGCCCCAGCCAATAGGCCCGTTTTGCGGCTTTTGCGCCCTTCATGCGTGTATCCCCCTATATGCGGCAATCGTTGTGCGGTGGAGCAGCCGGTCATGCCTTCATACCCGCCGGTAGCAGCATGGAGCACTGACCGGTTGTCCCACATGATCAGCATGTCCGATTCCCAGACGTGGCGATACTGGAATTGTTCGCGCCCCTGCCATTGGTAAAGTTCGATCAGCAGCGGCAGCGCGTCTTCGTCCGCCATCCCGTCGATGCCAATGATATAGCCGAAGCAGCTGAACAGCCCGTCACGGCCGGTTTCGGGATGCGCGCGGATCAGCGGGTGGCGCTGGACGGCATCGGCGTCGCGCGAAGGGCGGATGTCCATCGAGCGGCCTGTGTCAGCCTCTCCATAAAAGCCGTCGGGGGCATAGGCGCGCTTTGCCGAATGGAGCGCGGTCAGCCCTTTGAGCTTGGCGCGCATCGGCGCTGGCATCGCCTCGAGCGCCATATGCTGGTTGGCAAACAGCGTATCGCCGCCCACAGGCGGAATCGTGATGCCGAACAGGCAGGTGCCCGCAGGCGGTTCGGCCTGAAAGCTCCAGTCGCTGTGCCAGTTTTCGGCGAACAGTGGAGAGGTTTCATTGGCGCGGCGCTCGACCGCGATGATGTGGTCGCGGCCCTGTATCGGCGCGATGAAGGGGTCATTGCCAAACCCGCCGAACGCCAGTGTGAACGTCTCAAGATCGTCATCGCTCATGCGCTGGCCGGGGAAGGCGAGGACATGGTGCTCGAGCCACGCCGCGCGGATGGCGGCAATTGTGGCTGAATCGAGCGGCTGGGTCAGGTCGATGCCCGTCACGCGCGCCCCGCAGGCTTGTCCCGATGGTTCGATGTTCATGCGCGCATTGTGGCGCACGCGCATTTCGCTTGCAATCGCCAAGCTGTCGCTGTGCTATGGTCGCGACCCGCTCATGTCGAGCAAAGTCGAGACACGATCGAGCGCAATCGCTGTCTCGACTTCGCTCGACATGAGCGGGCAAGGGGTAAATCGGGGGAGATTGATCGATGAACGTTATCGCACGGATATTGGTGCTGCTGGTGGGCGCGCTGTTCTTGTTTTTAGGTGTCGGCGTCTGGTTCAATTTCGATCAGGGGTTGGCCGGGTTCGCGCTGACGGTCACCGAACCACTCGGCCGTGCGGCAATGCGCGCCGATTTTGCCGGCTTTTTCTATAGTATCGCTACTTTCTGCCTCCTTGCCGCGTGGCACAAATCGCGCTGGTGGGCAGGGGCTGCGGCGATACTGGTCGGTTTCGCGATTTCAGGCCGCGCGCTCTCAATCTTGCTCGAAGGCCCGGCCCACGGCGGCACAATGCCTATGCTGGTCGAGGGAGGGTGCGTCGCGATATTGCTCTTCGCGCGATGGGTGTGGTCGCGGGACTAACCGCTAGCCATGCGCCCCGAAATGGTGCGCGATCGCGGCCCCGACGCGGAGTGTGAGCGCGTAAGCCTCGGCAATCGGATCGATATAGGCAGTCTGGATCCCGGCATAGGTCGCGGCCCCATCGTCGGGATAGTCGGTGGGTTCGGTCACGGTGAAATCGGCAATCTCGGGTTCTGAAACCGGGTAAGCGCGGCGGAGCTGGGTGACGGCGTCGTCGATCCGCAGCGTCAGCACCATTTCGATCACATCGTCACGCGCAATATCGTTCGAGCGCGAGAAGGCGGGGATTTGGACGGCCTTCAAAAACATATGTTGCATCAGCGCGAGCCGGATCGCGTGGAGCGCGCCAAGCGACCGGCGCATATCCTCGCGGCCAGCCACAGCCTCGGCTTCGGGGAGCCGCGCCAGCAGCCGGTTGAGCTTGAGCCCGTCGATCCGCAACCGCGAGGCGAGGCCGCGGAACACACCGTTGCGGTCATCGCCCATCAGATGTTCGGCCAAGGCAAGGCACGGGCGTTCGAGCGCGTCCTCGGCACCACGATACGGGCGGCTGGCCCAATAGGCTGAATTGAACAGCTCTCCATAAGCCGCGACCGATTTGATGCTGGCAAGCGCATTCGCAGCATGGAGCATCCGCATCAGCATCAGCCCGCGTGGGCTAGCCGCGATCAGATCGGCGATGGCCTCCAGGTCTTCGCCCGCTGCCGTGCCGACGCCCGCGATGACATTCACCGGATAGCCGAGCTGCTGGAGCACGGAATTGTGCGGGATCGCACGGATTTGCCGCAAATTCATCTCGCGATCCGCCGACAGATCGGACTGGCGGCGCGATTTGCGGCTGCCGGTTTCGTTCAATAGCCCCAGCCCGAACGCTGTGATCGCGCGGGTGTATGACCGGCTTTCGAGATAATCGCGCTGCACAGCGCGGATGCCGCGATAGAAATCGAGGCTGAGATCGGTGCGGGTGTAGAAGGGATCCTCGGCAGCCGGGTCAGGCGCTCGCTCGATCTCGGCGATCCGCGTGAGCGTTGCCAGCGCCAGTTCGGGGGTGCGGAAAAACAGATAGCCATCGCCGCCTTGAAAGCTGACCTCAGGCTCGACGCAGGTGCCGCCATGAGCAAATTGCGCCAGCGCCCAACTGCTCATCGGGTAGCGCAACCGGTCAGCCATCCCGGCGGGATGCGCGCCGCGCCCCATCGATTCGCCGTGGGTGTTGAAGATGAGGGCGGCCACGCCGGTCAGCCTGTTCTTCTGGATCGCCCGCGCCAGCCGTCCGTGGAGCCGTTCGATGGCGAGTGCGGCGGGCAGCTGTCCCACAAACCGCCCCGCATCCGAAAACCCCGTCTGGATCGCGACGCGCCCGCGCGTTCGGGCATAGTCCTGATACGCAGGCTCGGCGAGCAGACTGTCGAGGAAGCGCCCGCCATGTTCGAGCGCAGTTTCGGTTTCGAACAGCGGCGAGACATCGACCTTGTTATCGATGCCGAACAGCTTGGCGAAATAGAGTGCTGCAAGAACCGTCGTCGGCGCTTCGCATTCGGCGATCAGCATCCGGATCGGTGCGTCGCCATCAATGTGGTGGATGATCTGCGCCATGCTCAGGAACTGGCGGATCGCGGTGGTGCTTTCGATTGCTAGCGCGGCGAAATTGCTGCGCAGCGGTTTGGCTTCCGCAAGCAGTTTGCGCATCCGTTTAAGCGCGGTGCCGCTGGCGAGATCGAGGCTGTTATCAGGATCGATCCGGCGGCGAATCGCGTTGTGAAGCTGTGCGGCATTCACCCGGAAATGAATCCAGCCCATGCCCAGCCCATCGGCGCGCATCGCGGCGGCGAGCGTGAGGAGGGCAGTCGCTTGGTCATGCCCGACTGCCATCGCTTCAAGTTCGGCGATAAGCGTTGCAAGGCTGGTCAGCTTTGCAGGGTGATCGGCTGTCAGCGCATTGGCGGCAGTGGCAAGATCGCCGGGATCGTCGAGGTCGGCGGCAAAGCGCGTCGCCATGTCGCGCGCAAGGGATTCGGCGGCATGGAGTTGCTCTACTATACCTCCCCATAATGGGGAGGGGGACCGCGAAGCGGTGGTGGGGTCGCTGTCCGCTGCGCCAGACCCCTCCACCATTTCGCTTTGCGAAACGGTCCCCCTCCCCGTTTCGGGGAGGTATTGGGAAAGCACCGCCGGATACCCCCGCAGCCGCTCGGCCTTTTCGGTCAGCCGGAACGATATGCTCGTGGCCCAGCTGATGTCGGTCCGCCCGTCCATGTCATAGCCGACCCAGCTCGCCAGCCGGAACGGCATCGGCCGCACCGCCTGCCACTGGCGCGGCCAGCACTCACGCGCAACGTCGAGGATGATCGTGGTCATCGCATCGCGCGCGGTTGCGGCACGGCGCATCGCGGCCATCGCCTCTTCATGTTCACCGACCAGAGTCACCGGCTCGCGTTCGGCGCTGGCAATGCACACCGACGCATCGACTGCGCCGCTGCTTGCCGCTGCCGCCACCGCATCCGACTGCGCGGTGGTCATCAGGAAGGTCGGGTGCGCGGTGAACACGCAATGGAGCAAGGGCCGCTCCCAAGTTGCGCGGAAGGCATCGAAATTGCCATCGGCAGCACTCGCTTCGACCAGCGCGCGGAATGCCGCCGCATTGTCGTCAGCCGCAACCGGCGCGATCAGACGGTGGAGCCGCGCAGCCCGGCTTTGGAGCGCTTCGCATTCGAGTTCGGCGATCAGGCTGGCGACCTGTTCGAGTGCCATCGTGCCGCCTTCGATTTCTCGCGACAGATCAAGGCTCAGCTGGAACACGGGGTTGAACAGCGGCGTCTCGCGCGTCCGTTCATGCAACGACGCCAGCCGCGCGCGGAGGTCGTCAGCGCTATTCATCGGGCGAGTGCCGATGCCGCGCGTGCCGCCGCTTCAATCGCCGCAAGGTCGGGCGCGCCTTTGCCGACGATCCAGCTGCCGCCGACGCACAGCACCGGATCGACCGCCAGCCACTCGGGCACAGTGTCCGCAGTGATCCCGCCGGTCGGGCAAAACCGCACCCCGCCAAATGGTCCCGCAAGCGCCTTCAATGCCGGAATGCCGCCGCTGGTGCTTGCGGGGAAGAATTTGAAATGGCTCAATCCCAGATCGAGCCCGCGCATGATGTCTCCGGCATTGGCGATCCCGGGCAGGAACGGCACGCCGCTGGCGACCGCCGCCTTGCCCAGCGGCTCGGTCAGCCCCGGCGAGACGATGAACTCTGCCCCGGCATCGATGCTCGCGCGCAGATCGGCCTCGTTGAGCACCGTTCCCGCACCGACAATCGCGCCCGGAACGCGCTTCATTTCAGCGATGACTTCGAATGCAGCCGCCGTCCGCAGCGTGACTTCAAGGACGCGCAATCCGCCTGCCACCAGGGCGTGAGCAATCGGTTTTGCATCTTTTGCATCATCGATCACGAGCACGGGGATCACCGGCGCAGTCCGCATGATGGTTTCGATTCGGGTCATTTATGCTCCTTCGCAAAGGCCGCCGCCGCCCCGAAAAGCCCAGGTTGCGGATGGGTAATCAGCTTGACGGGAATCGCCTCCATCAGCCGTTCGAACCGTCCTTTGGCGCGGAAGCGTTCGGCGAAGCCTGACCTTAACAGCGTGTCCCTGATCCGCAATCCGAGTCCACCTGCGATCACCAGTCCAGACGCACCTTGCGCCAGCGCGATGTCGCCTGCAATGCTGCCGAGCGACAGGCAAAACCGGTCGACCGCAGCAGCTGCGAGGCTGTCATCGCCGCTCATGCCAGCTGCCCACAGCGCCTTGTCATCGGTGGCAGCGACCGCGCGGCCCTCGATGGCGGCGAGAGCTTCGTAGATATCGACCAGCCCCGGCCCTGACACGATCCGTTCAGCCGACACGCGGCGATAGCGTTTGCGCAACCTGGCAAGAATTGCGTCTTCGATGGCATCGAGCGGCGCGAAATCGACATGCCCGCCTTCTGTCGGCTGGACGTGATAGTCAGTGGCCGAGCGCCACAGATGCGCGACGCCAAGCCCGGTGCCGGGTCCGACGACCGAGATCGTGCCAGTTTCGGGCAGCGGCGTGTCAGGCCCGCACAGATGCGTGAAATGTGCTGCTTCGGCCTGCGCGACGGCATGGGCCACCGCTCCGAAATCATTGATCAGAATGTGCGTCTCGACGCCGAGCTTCTCGTCGATCAGCGCAGGCCGGATGATCCACGGATTGTTGGTGAACCTGATGATCTCTCCGCTGACCGGGCCGGCAACGGCAATCGCGGCTGCGCGCGGGAGAGGGCCTGCGGTCCGCGCAAACTCCTCCCAAGCGGTCTGGAAACTGGCGTGGTCTGCGGTGCGGAGGGTGGTGGCCTCGCTCAGGCTGGTGACGCGGCCATCTTGCACCTCGGCGAGGGCAAACCGGGCATGCGTCCCGCCGATGTCGATCGCGACGAGCTTCACGCTTCAGATCCTCCCCCACCGGGGGAGGGGGACCACGAAGTGGTGGAGGGGCAGGTGGGGAGTCTAGCGCCGACCTGCCCCTCCACCAAGCTTCGCATGGTCCCCCTCCCCGTTCCGGGGCGGATTTTCACAGCCCCCCCAATGACAGCATCGCACTCGCTCCGTGTTCGGCACCATCGGACCCTTCCCGCATGAAGCCAAACAGTTCGCGGCCCACACCGTCAGCCGCGGCAGGCGGTATGGCCGGGGTGCGCCCCGTCAGATCGGCCATCACTTCCAATGTCCCGTCATGCCCGCACAGCCGGATCACATCGCCATTCTGCACCAGCGACAATGTCCCGCCGCCCAAAGCCTCGGGCGTCAGGTGGATTGCGGCGGGCACCTTGCCGCTCGCGCCTGACATCCGGCCATCGGTGACGAGCGCGACCTTGAAGCCCTTGTCCTGCAATACGCCGAGCGACGGCGTCAGCTTGTGGAGTTCGGGCATCCCATTGGCGCGCGGCCCCTGGAAACGGACGACGACGACGACATCGCGGTCGAGTTCGCCTGCCTTGAACGCGTCGATCACCGCATTCTGATCGCTGAACACTGCCGCAGGCGCTTCGATCACCCAGCGTTCGGGGGCAACCGCGCTGGTCTTGAAGGTCGCACGGCCCAAATTGCCTTTGACCAGCCGCATCCCGCCATCGGGCATGAACGGCTCGGCGGCGGGGCGAAGCATCTCGGTATCGCGGCTGACGGTGATCGTATCTTGCCAGACCAGCGCGCCTGCATCGTCAAGCACAGGTTCGCGCACCGCATCGGCGAGCGTGTCGCTCCCCGCGGTCAGAATGTTGCCGTGGAGAAGCCCTGCGCCCAGCAATTCGCCGATGACGAAGCCGATCCCGCCTGCTGCGTGAAAATGGTTCACATCGCCCGATCCATTGGGATAGATCCGCGCGATCAGCGGGGTGACGGCAGAAATCTCGTCGAGATCCTGCCAGTCGAGGCTGATCCCCGCCGCGCGCGCGATCGCGGGGAGATGGATCGCATGGTTGGTCGATCCGCCGGTGGCCAGCAGTGCAACGCACGCGTTCACAATGCTGCGTTCGTCGATACACTGGCCGAGTGGCCGGTAATCATCGCCGCCATGTCCGATCTCCGCCAGCCGATGCACCGCCGCGCGCGTCAAAGCGGTGCGCAGCTTGGTCCCCGGATTGACGAACGCAGCCCCCGGCACGTGCAGCCCCATCGCCTCCATCATCATCTGGTTCGAATTGGCGGTGCCATAGAATGTGCAGGTGCCTGCGCCATGATACGATGCCGCCTCAGCCTCGAGCAGTTCCTCGCGCCCGACCTTGCCCTCGGCATAAAGCTGGCGGACGCGCTGCTTCTCTTTGTTGGCAAGGCCCGAGGGCATCGGCCCGCCGGGGATCAGCAGCATTGGCAGATGACCGAACCGCAATGCGCCGATCAGCAGCCCCGGCACGATCTTGTCGCAAATGCCCAGCATCGCCACGCCTTCGAACATCGCATGGCTGAGCGCGACTGCGGTCGAAAGCGCAATCGTGTCGCGGCTGAACAGTGACAATTCCATGCCTGCCTGACCCTGCGTCACGCCGTCGCACATCGCGGGCACCCCGCCCGCCACCTGTGCAGTTGCCCCGACTTCGCGCGCGAAGAGTTTGATCGCTTCGGGGTAGCGGCCATAGGGCTGATGCGCCGACAGCATGTCGTTATACGCAGTGACGATGCCGATGTTCATCGACGCGCCGCTGCGGATCAGCGGCTTGTCTTCGCCCGAAGCGGCAAAGCCGTGCGCGAGGTTGCCACACGAAATGCTGCTGCGGTTGACGCCCTTATCGCCTTCGCGCGCGATCAGATCGAGATAGGCTTCGCGGCCGGGCTTCGATTTCTCGACAATCCGGGCGGTGACGCGGGCGATTGCGGGGTTCATGATGTGGCCTCAAGAACAAGGGGTTCACGCCAAGCCGCCAAGCCGCCAAGGCTTTGAAGTTGGGTCGGAAGACCGCGCGAAGCGCCCTTAAACAGCGCCTCCTTTTGAAGGCCTGCGGCGCTGTTGATGAAGGCCGCTCGACCTTGGCGGCTTGGCGGCTTGGCGTGAACCAGAACGCCTGAGCGCATTGCTGCTTCCGCACAAACGCGCCTATTCATGCCACGTCACCCCATCGCGCTCGGCCAACGCAATCGCGGCTGACGGCCCCCAGCTTCCCGCGGTATACGCCTTGGGCACCAGCCCCGCCTCGGCCCAGCCGGCGCGGATTGCATCGACCCAGTCCCACTGCGCCTCCACCTCGTCGCGCCGGACGAACAGTGTCTGGTTCCCCTCGATCAGATCGAGCAGCAGCCGTTCATATGCGATCCGTTTCTTCGGCCCCGCAAACGCATCGGGCATCGAGATATCGAGCGGCACCTCGCGCAACCGGATGCCGCCGCGATCAAGCCCTGGCACCTTTGCCATCACCGAAAGCCCGATATTCTCGTCAGGCTGAATACCGATCACCAAGCGGTTGGGCGAAGATTTGGCCCCCTGGCCTGCAAAGATCGAATGCGGCACGGCGCGGAACTGGATGACGATTTCGGTCACGCGTTCGGGCAGCCGCTTTCCGGTGCGGAGGTAGAATGGCACGCCCTTCCACCGCCAGTTATCGATATGCGCGCGGATCGCCACGAACGTCTCGGTATCCGAAGCCTTGCCCAGTTCGTCGTCATATCCCGGCACAGCTGCGCCTGAAATTGCCCCCGCGCGATACTGGCCGGTCACGCTATCGCTTGCCCCCAGCGGGCGGAGCGAGCGCAGCACCTTGACCTTTTCATCGCGGATCGCGGTCGCATCGAAACTCGCGGGCGGCTCCATCGCGACGAGCGCCAGCAATTGCAGCATATGGTTCTGCACCATGTCACGCAGCGCGCCTGCGCCATCGTAAAAGCCCACGCGTCCTTCAAGCCCAACGGTTTCGGCGACGGTGATCTGGATATGATCGATGTGCGCGGCGTTCCACAATGGCTCGAACAGCAGATTGGCAAAGCGCAGCGCCAGAAGATTCTGCACCGTTTCCTTGCCGAGATAATGGTCGATCCGGTAAATCCGGTCCTCGGGGAAGGCGGCCGCCACCGCATCGTTGATGTGCCGCGAAGAGGCGAGATCGCTGCCCAATGGCTTTTCCAAACCGATCCGGCTGTTCGCACCGGAAAGACCGCTGGCAGTCAGCCCGGCAATCGTCGGCTCGAACAGCGATGGTGCAGTCGACAAGAAAATCGCCAGCCCATCGTCGACCGGTCCGGCCTTGTCGGCAAGCGCGCCGAAACCTTCAGGGGCCGAAGCGTCGAGCGACTGATAGCTGAGCCGTTCGAGGAAGCCAGGGATCGCGGCGTGTTGCGTATCGGGCAGAAACCGTGTCAGCGCTTCGCTGGCAAACGCCCGGTAACTGGCATCGTCATGCGCCGATCGCGCGGTGCCGATGATCCGCAGATCGGATGCCACCAGCCCATCGGCATGAAGTGCGCACAGCGATGGCAGCAACATCCGCTGCGCCAGATCGCCCGTCGCGCCAAACAGGATCAGCGTCTCTGCGGTAAAAGCCATGCCTGCTCCCCTAGCGGTGTTG
>JANOQL010000453.1:0-4655 GCA_031414835.1 Sphingomonadales bacterium
TGCGCGAATCGGGGTCGATCGAGCAGGATGCCGACATCGTGATGTTTGTGTTCCGCGAAGAATATTATGTCCGGTTTCTGGAGCCGAAACGCCCGACAGAAACCGATCCGCAGGATGTGTTCGACAAACACAATCAATGGCTCGCCAAGCTCCAGCCGGTCGAAGGCTTGGCCGAGGTTATCGTCGCCAAGCACCGCCATGGCGCAACGGGTAATGTGAAGATGGCGTTCCAGGGCAAGTTCACTCAGTTCACCGATCACGTCGACGATCAGTATCTGCCCGCCCAACGGGGGTAGCAAACCCCGTCATTCCCGCGAAGGCGGGAACCCATGAACACGATGCGTCCTTGGGTGGAGATCTCTCTGGCGAGGTCAATGTACATGGGTTCCCGCCTTCGCGGGAATGACGAGGCACTTTGTTTTGGTCGGCGGCAGGCCGGTCGTTCTTTCGGTCCACGAAACCGAAGCCGCCCGGCCTGTTTTGGGATGCCCGCCGTCGCATCCATCGCTTGGCAGCAGTTGGGAGAACCAGCTGCCCGTCTCGATGGGCTGCTTATGCGGCCCGATCATGGTTGCGTCAGTGTTAACAGTCACATCGAAACTGTGCGTCAGAACACAGGGTCGTTGGCACCTGTGTCATCGAGCGGGACGGCGGTGTGGATGCCGCACTCGGTCTTGTCCCACCCGCTCCAGCGGCCCGAGCGCGGGTCTTCGCCGGGCTTGACGATGCTGGTGCACGGCGCGCAGCCGATTGACAGATAGCCCTGTTCGACCAGCGGGTGCGCAGGCAGTGCATGTTCGGCCATATAGGCTTCGATGCGGGCCTTGTTCCAATCGGCAAGCGGGTTGACTTTGAGGCGGCCTGCTTTGACTTCAAAGCGTGGGAGTGCCGCGCGCGTTGAGGACTGGAATGCCTTGCGCCCTGTAAATTGCGCATCGAACGGTGCCAGTGCCTTGGCAAGCGGGATGACCTTGCGGATTTCGCAGCAGCCATCGGGATCGTATGACCAGCGCAGCCCGGTTTCATCCTTCTTGGCAATCGTTTCGGCGTCAGGCGTGACAGTGATGATGTTGGTCAGCCCGATGGCGCCTGCCAGCGTATCGCGATATGCGATGGTCTCGGGGAAATGCTTGCCGGTTTCGAGGAAGATCACCGGCACATCGGGCTTGATGCTGCCGATCAGGTCGAGAAGCACTGCGCTTTCGGCACCGAAACTCGATACGATCGCGGCATCGCCCAAGATGTTCTCGGTGAGCAGGACTTCGAGCATTTCGACGGTATCGCGACCGCGAAACATATTGTTGAGCCGGATCGCATCGGCCTCGGTATAGGCCGGGCCGGTATCGATGCGGTCGGGAGTGCGCGCATTCCCCTCCCGCATGCGGGAGGGGTTAGGGGTGGGCGTTTCCGACGCGCCGGTGATCGTGACTGGCCCACCCCCGGCCCCTCCCGCAAGCGGGAGGGGAGTATCAAAGGCAGCCCCTCCCGCAAGCGGGAGGGGAGAAGGCTTTGTGATCACCCTACCCATGGCGCAACTTCCACACCGGCACGCCCGCATCGGCTGCAGGCTGATAGACCAGCGGGAACCGCGCCAGTGCCGCATCGACATCGGCCATGTTGAGCGAGGCTTCGGGCGCAAAGCTGTCAAACCCGCAGCGACGCATGAAGGCGATTTGATCGACAAGCACATCGCCCTGCGCGCGCAGTTCGCCCGTATAGCCCGCCTCACGCAAAATCCGCGCCGATGAATAGCCGCGACCGTCACGGAATTTGGGGAAAGCGACCTCGATCAGCGCGATCCGCCCGAGATGCGGGATCAGCGCGCGGGCATCGTCATCTGGCTCGAGCCGGACGGCTGTCGCGTTCGACTGATCGAGGAACGCGTCCATCGTGACGGCGGGCTGTTCGAGCACCTCATCGGTGCGGAAACGGAGTTCAGTCATTTCGGGCACTCCGCTCATCTCGAGCGTAGTCGAGAGACGGGGACGCGGCGAAAGGTGTCTCGACTTCGCTCGACATGAGCGGGAATTGAGATTTATCCATAAATCGCCTCCTTGAACGGATCGACGCCGACGCGGCGGTAGGTATCGACGAAGCGTTCGTCGCCAGTGCGGAGTTCGCGGTATTTCTCGACCGCCTTTTCGACCGCATCGACAATGCCATCTTCGCTGAACCCCGGCCCGGTAATCTTGCCGATCGACACGTCTTCGGCACCCGACCCACCAAGCGTCAGCTGGTAGTTTTCAACGCCTTTCTTATCGACGCCCAAGATGCCGATATGCCCGGCATGGTGGTGGCCGCAGGCATTGATGCAGCCCGAAATCTTGAGCTTCAATTCGCCGATATCGCGCTGGCGTTCGGCATCGGCGAAGCGCTGCGCGATCTTTTGCGCGACCGGGATCGACCGCGCATTGGCAAGGCTGCAATAATCCATGCCGGGGCAGGCTATGATGTCGCTGATCAGATCGAGATTGGCATTGGCGAGTTCGGCATCGTTCAATGCCTGCCAGACGGCGTAGAGATCGCGCTTCGCCACATGCGGCAACACGATGTTCTGCGCATGCGTGACGCGAAGTTCGTCGAAGCTGTAACGCTCGGCGAGATCGGCCATCGTGTCGATCTGTGCGCTCGTCGCGTCGCCGGGGATGCCGCCGATGGGCTTGAGGCTGATGTTGACGATCGCATAGCCCGGCTGCTTGTGCGGCTTCACATTCTGGTCGAGCCAGACCGCGAAATCGGGATCGCTGCGATCGACGTCTTCGGTCAACCCGGCTTCGAATGCGGGGGGTGTGAAGAACGCTGAAATCCGTTCGAGTTCAGCCACTGGCGGATCGATGCCGAGTGCTTTGACGTGGACGAATTCCTCCTCGACCTGGCGCGTATATTCTTCCGCTCCGAGTTCATGAACGAGGATCTTGATCCGCGCCTTGTAGACATTGTCGCGGCGGCCATAGCGGTTGTAAACGCGCAGGCAGGCTTCGGAATAGCTGAGCAAATCTTCGGCGGGAACCCAGTCACGGATCAGCGGCGCGATCATTGGCGTCCGGCCCATCCCGCCACCGACATAGAATGCAGCGCCGAGCACGCCGCCGCGTTCCTTCAATTGGATGCCGATGTCATGCAGCCGCATCGCCGCGCGGTCTTCATCGGAAGCGATCACCGCGATCTTGAACTTGCGCGGCAGGAAGCTGAATTCAGGATGCAGCGTCGACCATTGACGAAGCAATTCGGCCCAGGGCCGTGGATCGGCAACTTCGTCTGCCGCAGCGCCCGCGTACTGATCCGACGAAATGTTGCGGATGCAATTGCCGCTGGTCTGGAAGGCGTGCATTTCGACCGTCGCCAGATCGGCGAGCAGATCGGGGCATTCCTCAAGCTTGATCCAGTTATACTGGATGTTCTGCCGCGTGGTGAAATGGCCATAATCGCGATCATATTTCCGCGCGACGTGCGCCAGCATCCGCATCTGGCGGCTGTCCATCGTGCCATAGGGGATCGCGACGCGGAGCATATAGGCGTGGAGCTGGAGATACAGCCCGTTCATCAGCCGCAGCGGCTTGAACTGATCCTCGGTAATCTCGCCCGCCAGACGGCGCTTCACCTGATCGCGAAACTCATCGACGCGCGCATCGACAATCGCCTGGTCATATTGATCGTATTTATACATATCAGATCACCCATTCGCCGGCGGTGGGGTCGGCAGGTTTCAATGTGAGGTCGGGTCGCACCGTGGGCCCCAATGCGCGGATGCGGTCCTTGATGTGCGCGGGGCGCGGGCCTTCGGGCGTTGTGATCGCATCGATGATATAGGGCGCATTGACGCGGCGGGCGGCGTCTTCGACAGCGAGCGTGGCTTCGCCGCCTTCACCAACGTCAGCCGCTTCTTCGACATGGAGAGACCAGTCGCTGCCGGTCCACCACGTCACTGCGCCCGATTTCAGATCGTTTCCTGTCAGGATTTTCACGCAATTGCCTCCGCTTGACCTGCGAACACCGCAAGCCGGTCTTGAATGTCTGCGCGCAACACCACTTCGCCGACGACGATCAGCGCGGGGCTTTTGACGCCTTCACGCCCGATCATTCCGCCCAGATCGGCAAGCAAGCTGCGCATTGCACGCGACCCCTTGTGCGTCCCGCGTTCGAGGACGGCGACGGGCATGGCAGGCGATACGCCGTCAGCGATCAGCTTGTCGGCAATGTCGTTTGCGGTCGCAACGCCCATATAGATGACGAGCGTCCGGCCTTGGCCTGCAAGCCCCGACCAATCCTGTTCGGCGAGTCCTTTGCACTGCCCGGCAACGAAACTGACCGCGCTTGAGGCATCGCGGTGGGTCAGGGGCAGCATCGCTTCGGCAGCAGCACCCAATGCGGCAGACACGCCGGGGACGACCTCGACTTCGACACCCGATGCGCGCGCCTCTTCGGCTTCTTCGCCGCCGCGCCCGAAGATGAACGGATCGCCGCCCTTGAGCCGGACGACGAGCCGCCCCGCCTGTGCTTCGCGAACGAGGATACGGTTGATTTCATCCTGCGGCACCGAATGGCGGCTGCGCTGTTTGGCAACAGAGACGAATTCGGCGTCGCTGCGCGCCATATCGAGAATGCCATCGCCGATCAGGCCGTCATGAACGATCACGTCTGCACTCGCGATGAGA
>JANOQL010000454.1:0-2450 GCA_031414835.1 Sphingomonadales bacterium
GTGACCAATGTCCGCGAACTCGAAGGCGCATTGAACCGGCTCGTCGCCTATGCAGGACTGGCTTCGCGCGAAGTCACGCTCGACTATGCCGAAGAAGTCCTCGCCGATATGTTCCGCGCAAGCCGCAGACGGATCACCATCGACGAAATCCAGCGCCGCGTTTCAGACCATTTCCGGATCCGCCATGCCGAAATGGTGTCGGCACGCCGCGCGCGCGAAGTGGCCCGGCCAAGGCAGATCGCCATGTATCTGGCCAAGCAGCTGACCCCGCGCTCGTTACCCGAGATCGGGCGGCGCTTCGGCGGGCGCGATCACACCACCGTGATCCATGCCGTCCGCCAGATCGAGAAATTGCGTGCCGCCGATAGCGAACTCGATAACGACGTCCGCACGTTGATGCGCGTGCTTGAGGGCTGACATTCTGCCGCTGTGACACGTCGCATCGACTCACCCGACGCACAGCCCTATGCTGGCCATATTACCGGGGGAGTTTGCCTGATGCGTTTTATCCGTTCGGCCATCATTTCGGCCACCGCTTTTGCTGTTGCGCTGCCTGCTGCACCCGCCTTTGCCGGAGGTTGGGGTGGCACAAGCATTTCAGCAGGCATCGGTTATGGTTCGGGCTATCGCGGGCATCGCGGACGCTGGCGGCATCGCGATCGGGTCGATGCGGGCGATGTCATAGCAGGGATTGCCATCGTTGGCGTGATAGCAGCAATTGCGGCATCAGCCTCGAAATCGAAACGGAACCGGCAAGACAGGGCCGATCGGTATCCGGACGATCGTGCCAACGATCAGGGAATTGTCTCCGAAAACCAGGCGGTCGATGCGTGCGCCAATGCCGCTGAACGTCAGGGTGGAGACGCCGCAAGCGTTCGCGAAATTCTGGCTGTGGGTCGCACCAGCGATGGCTGGGATGTTGAAGGCACCATCGAACAGCGTGACAATTGGCGGGACAAGGAAGGCGATCGCCGCCGCTTCACTTGTGCTGTGCGGCTGGGCCAGATCGACAGTGTCTTCATCGACACGGGCGCTGTTGCCTCTCGCTCACGCGCCGGCCCGTAAAAGCTGAACGCGCGCTGCCAACTATATTCAGCCGCGCGACACGGTTGATCACGCATTCTTCTTCTGCGCACCGGGATGTAACCGGCGCGCACAGGAGTGATGTTATGCGTATCTTCACCACATCTGCCACCATCGCAGCAACACCCGCGATGCTGTTTGTATCGACTGCAGCCGTTGCCCGCCCGGGCGATCGGTATCGTGGCCATGACGGGATCGATGCTGGCGACGTCATCGCAGGCGCGCTGATCATCGGCGGGATTGCTGCAATCGCGTCAGCTGCATCGAACAATCGTGACCGTTACGACCGCGGTTATGGCTATCGCGATAATGATTATCGCGGCGGACGCGATTATGATGAGCGCGGCTATGGCGATAATGGCTATTATCAAAATGGCTACGGAAGCCGCACCGCTGTCGATCAGTGTGTTCGTGCAGCACAGATCGAAGCGCGCCGCTATGGCCAGGCCCGCGTTACCGATGTGACACGGATCGACCGGATTCGCGGCGGCTACGAAGTGCGCGGGCGCCTGATCGTGCAGGATCGCAGCTGGAACGGCTGGCGCGGCAATCACGGCGGATGGCGCGGTAGCTGGGATCGCGGCAACCAATATGATCGCTATAACGAAGGTTATGAGCGCGGACGCTTCAGCTGTGTCACGCGTCGCGGATCGGTTGACGATGTGCGACTGAGCGGGCTGACATACTAGACCCTGTTTCACTCGGATTGAAGCGACGTGATCGTCGGAAGAGGTGCGCTGGGTAGGAGCGGGCTAAAGCGCGGGGTGGTTCCCCGTGCGAAGTTCGCAACGCCCCCAGCGCACCTCTCCCGACGACCGCCTTTGGCGGCGGGCCGGTTTTGCCGCGAGTCGTCGTCGCGTCGTCAGTCACGATGGAATGCCATCGCTCCCTCCTAACTCCTCGTCTCGCGACAAAATCGGCTCCGTCACGCGCTTCAATCCGAGTGAAACAGGATCTAGCCGATCTGGACAGCATGGCGGCGCATCCCTAACGCGCCGCCATGTCCTTGCACCCTACAGATTCAGTCTTGATTGTCGATTTCGGCAGTCAGGTGACCCAGCTCATTGCGCGCCGTGTGCGCGAGGCGGGCGTCTATTCTGAGATTGCGCCCTTCAACACTGCCGCCGAAGCGTTTGCGCGGATCAAGCCGAAGGGCGTTATTTTTTCGGGCGGCCCTGCGTCTGTAATGACCGATGGCAGCCCGCGCGCCCCGCAACTGATGTTCGATAGTGGCGTGCCGATCCTTGCCATCTGCTACGGACAGCAAACGCTGTGCACTCAATTAGGCGGAACGGTCGAGGGAGGTCACGCTGCCGAATTTGGCCGTGCCGATGTCGAGATCCACAAATCAAGCCCCTTGTTCGACG
>JANOQL010000455.1:0-8319 GCA_031414835.1 Sphingomonadales bacterium
CCTTTTTCTTCTTCGCGTCCTTAGCGGCCCTTCGCGATCTTTTCGTGAAACCGCCAAAGGCTGGATGCGCTCGAACGTCGGTCGTTTCGCGCGAAGACCGCTAAGGACCGCCAAGACCGCTAAGGGTCTGGTGCGATGACCGCCCTTTCGCTTCCCTCCCGGCGCGATGAGGCGTTTCGGTATAGCGATGTCGAGGCGCTGGCAGGGGTGTGGCCGGTGGCAGCGGAACGCATTGTTGTGGCGGCGCGGGAAAGCTTCGCGCGCGATATTGTCAATGTGGCCGACGCAGACGATGTTGTGGTGCGCAATCTTGAGATTGTGCTTGAGGCAGGCGCCAAGGCCAATATCCGCGTGCTGAATGCTGGCGGGCGGCTTGGGCGGGTTGCAATTGATGTGACGTGCCATGAGGGGTCCGATTTCACTCTCGGCGCGGTTCAATTGGCAAGCGGCAAGCAGACGGTCGAGATCGTCACCATTGTCCGCCATGTCGAGCCGGGTGCGACCAGCCGTCAGGTCGTTCGCTCAATCCTCGGCGGGCAGGCGACGGGCAGCTATCTCGGCAAGGTCGCGGTGGCACGCGATGCGCAGCTTACCGACAGCGAACAATCGGTGAAAGCAATGCTGCTCGATCGCACCGCGACTGCCAATGCCAAGCCCGAACTCGAAATCTACGCCGACGATGTGAAATGCGCGCATGGGTGCGCGGTCGGCGAGCTCGATGCGACCGCAATGTTCTATCTGATGGCGCGCGGACTGCCACCAGCGGACGCCAAGCGGTTGTTGTTGCAGGCGTTTGTCGGCGGCGTGTTCGATGATGAAAGCGAGATTGCTGGGCTGGCGCTCGCGAAACTGGGAGAGATGGTGTGAATGCGGCCCTTTCACCGCTCATGTCGCGCGAAGTCGAGACACGGCCAGGCGTCTTGCCTTCGCTCGATGTGAGCGGAATTCGTCAGGACTTTCCCGGCATTGTCGGTGCGAACGGGGCCAGTAACTGGCACTATCTTGATACCGCCGCGACTGCGCAAAAGCCGCAAGCGGTGATCGATGCCATGGCAAACGCGATGGGCCGCGATTATGCGACTGTCCATCGCGGGGTCTATGCCCGGTCAGCCGATATGACGATTGCCTATGAGGCCGCACGCCAGCGGGTGGCGAAGTTCATCGGCGGGCGCGACGACGAGATCGTCTTCGTGCGCGGGGCGACCGAAGCGATCAATCTTGTTGCGCATTCCTACCCTGGCGTTCCCGGCAAATCACGCCGCGTGCTGCTCAGCCAGCTTGAGCATCATTCGAACATCGTGCCGTGGCAGATCGCGGGCTGGCAGGTCGATGTCTGCCCGATCACAGCCGACGGCCAAATCGATCTCGATGCCGCCGAAGTGATGCTGACAACCGATACTGACATGATTGCGTGGGCGCATGTGTCGAACGTGTTGGGCTCTGTGCTCGATGTGCCGCGCGCCGTGGCGTTGGCGCGCAAATTTGGCGCGAGCCTGTTGCTCGATGGCTGTCAGGCGGTTCCCCGGATGCCGGTGGATGTCGCGGCGCTCGGCTGCGATTTCTATGTGTTTTCAGGCCACAAACTCTATGGCCCGACGGGCATTGGTGCCTTGTGGGGGCGCAAGAGCCTGCTTGATGCAATGCCGCCTTGGCAGGGCGGCGGCGCGATGATCGACAAGGTCGGGTTCGACGTGACGACCTATGCGACGGCGCCAGCGCGGTTCGAGGCAGGGACACCAGCGATCGTCGAAGGCATCGCGCTTCACGCTGCGATCGATTATGTCGATGCGATCGGGCTGGAGGCGATTCACGCGCACGAAGCCGAACTCGTGCGGCAGACGCGCGAGGCGCTAAGGTCGATCAACTCGATCACGCTCTTTGGCCCTGAAGATTCGGCGGGCATCGTCAGCTTTGCGATGGAGGGGGTGCATCCGCACGATATCGGCACTATCTTGGATGAAGCGGGCGTTGCGATCCGTGCAGGCCATCATTGCGCGCAGCCGCTGATGGACTATCTCGGTGTGCAGGCCACCGCACGCGCGAGCTTCGGGATTTACAACGATGAAAGCGATGTCGCGGCATTGGTTGCGGGGCTGGCGAGAGTGCAGAGGATTTTCGGATGAGTGAGATCAGGATCGAAGAAGTGACGAGCGTGCCGCCGCCGCCCAGAGCCCGCGTCGCAGATGCGCAAGAGCCCGCGCGGGTGAACGATGCCGTCGAAACGCCTGTCGAGAAGCTCGACCGCAAGAAGGATTATCTTGAGGGCTTCCTCGCTCAAAAGCCCTTAGCGCCTGTTGCCGATGCGCCAGAAGGCGAAGTCTATGAGGCCGTCATCGCGGCGCTGAAAGACATTTACGATCCCGAAATCCCGGTGAATATTTACGATCTCGGGTTGATATACGGTGTCGAAATTACCGATGGCTCGGCGCTCATTTCGATGACGCTGACCACGCCGAATTGCCCCGTGGCCGAATCGATGCCGCAGGAAGTCGAGTTGCGGGTCGAGTCGGTGCCGGGTATTCGCGATGCCGAGGTCGTTCTGGTCTGGGAGCCCGCCTGGTCGCCCGCGACGATGACCGACGAGGCGCGGCTCGAACTGGGGATGCTTTAGCAATCAAGCCCCTTCCCTGAAAGAGAGGGGTTTAGAAGGAATATGGGAATGATCACGGAAACGAAAACCCGCCGCCCGATGCCAGCCGCCGTCACGCTGACGCCCGCAGCCGAAGAGCGCGTTGCGGATTTGATGGCAAAAGCACCCGCAGACGCAATCGGCGTCAAGCTCTCGACCCCGCGTCGCGGCTGTTCGGGGCTGGCCTATTCAGTCGATTATGTGACCGCTGCGAGCAGCTTCGATGAACGGATCGAAACGCCCGGCGGCAGTTTCTTTATCGATGGCGCATCGGTGCTGTATCTGATCGGCAGTAGCATGGACTGGGTCGAGGATGATTTCACCGCAGGCTTCGTCTTTGCAAATCCCAACGCCAAAGGCGCGTGCGGATGCGGTGAGAGCTTCACGGTTTAGAGACCCAGCGTAAAACGGATCGCCGCACCCAGATCGTCAGGAGCAGTCGCGATATGGCCCGGTTCGTTTCGCCAGAACAGATTGGCCGATAGCCAGCCATCGCCGACCGCGCGGCCATAGCCCGTCTCTGCTGCGATCTCGCGACCGGTCGGCGCAAGGGTAAAGCGGGTGTCGGAAACGCCCTTCACTCCACTGCTATAGTCGAATGCCGTCGGCAGGCTGACGTCGAAACCACCGCCCGTCACACGCAAAGGCTGGGCGATCCGGAAGGCCAGCGCGTCGCGGCGGGCCAGCACGCCCTCGCCTGTCAGGTCGATTGCCCAGGCCTCGCTGCGCAATCGATCCGTGCCGCCACGCGCGCCGCCGCCAGCGATCGCTGTCCAGCCTTCGCGCCACGCCGCGCGGGTTTGCCAGCCGTTCGCGAACGCCCAGCCCAAACTGGCATCGGCAAACACGCTTGATGCTCCCGGTGTGCCATACAGCGCCGCGAACCTCCCGCCGAGCACCGTTTCGCGTTCATTGAGCGCAGTGATCGCAGTCGTCAGTGCAAACGGTCCGGCACGGCCTGAAGCCGCAACGCCGGTCAGTGTATAGCCAAAGCTTGTATAGCCATTGCGGACAGCTGAGGTTCGATCCCATAGCCGCACCTGCCCGCGCTCGGCGGTTCCAGAAAGCTGAAACCGCCCCACATCATGCGCGATCCCAAAGCCGGTTTCGCTCCGCCGGTCGAACCCCAATTGTTGGTTGGCCGCGCGCGCCACAAGAAGCGAGCGGCTGGCCGGATCATTGCCTGACGAAAGATCGCCCGATTGCGCGATGCCGAAGCCAAACCGCGTGCGTGCGCCAAGCTGCGCGACGACCAGCCCTGCAACCACGCGCGCCTGCGCCTGTGTTTGCGGAGAGAGCAACAGCGCTTCGGCGCGTGCTGATGTTCGCCCCGGCACCATATTGAGCGAGACAGCCAGTGGCCCTGCATCAACCGCAACCGAGTGCGATCCGATCCCCAGCGCTGGCGCGAGCTTTGGCGCCATCGCCGCGCGTGACACGCCGCCAAGCTGGGCACCGAACGCGCGGCCATAGCCATCGGTGATGATGGTTGCCATGCCACGCTGGCCCGCATCGCCCATCGCTGCCGAAGCAATCCCGGCGCTTTGCCCGAGTGCCACAGGAATTGCGCTGCCCGCAACCGACGTCTGGCCCTGTGGCTGGAAGGCGCGGGCGATGCTCAGCGCGCCTCTGCCGAATACAGCATCGGTACCGGGATCGCCCAGATCGATCGCGCTGCGCTTGATGAGATCGACAATCGCCACGCCGGATAGGTTCGGGAATGCCTGCGCAAGCAAGGCGACAGCGCCTGCAACCGCAGGTGCCGAAAAACTGGTTCCTGTGAACAGGAATTGTGCGCCATTTTCATCGATCGCCAGCACACGGCGGCCCAGCGCGCTGACATAATTGGTGGCGCCGTTGCCTGCGCGGTTCGAAAAATTGGTAAGCGTGCCGTTATCGGCCTCGAGCGCGCCTGCGATCAGGATCAGGCCATTTGCCTGGGGATCGTTGGCAATCTGCGCAAACGGATCCGGATTGGCGGCGGCGACCGGATCGGTATCGAAATCATTGCCCGCCGAAAACACCAGCACCACGCCTGCCGAAGTGGCGCGAAAAATCGCTGCGCGCAAATTGGGATTGGCGGGCGACCCGCCGAGCGAGAGGTTGATGACGCGCGCGCCGTTCGCAACGGCCAGATCGACCCCGCGCGCGATGTTATTATCGGCATGCGAACAGCCGTCGCTGGGATCGGGGCTGGTGCAGCTGCCCGGCTGATCGGTGCGCGCGACGAGCAATGTCGCGCCGAATGCAATGCCGTGAGAGCCTGAATCATTTTTGGCGCCGAGCAGCACGCTCGACACTGCGGTGCCATGACCGCCATCATCGCCCAACCCGCGATTGCCTGCCAGATCGGCAGAAGCAGGATGAATCCTGCCTGCAAATTCGACATTGCTGACAGCGGCACCTGAATCGATGACGGCCGCGATAACGCCCTGCCCAGTGGCGCCTGCCTGATAGCCGAAGATCGCACCGGACTGCACGACCGCATTCGATGCAACATATTCGGGCGTGTCGAACCGGCCTGTGGGCGGAGGGGGTGGCGGCGGAGGCGGAGGCGGAGGAGGTGGTGGCGCGACGAACACCGGCGGCGGGGTTGTTGCAACACCGCCACCGCCGCCACCGCCGCACCCGGCAACAAGGCTGGCGGCGGCGATGACACAGCCCGCTTTCCACAGTGCAATATCCGATACCGCCATCATCTGCTCCCGACGTCTCCACTGCACCCCGTTACAGCAGACCTGTGTTGCACAGGCGTTAACGATTTGCACCGCCGCACAGCCTATCCTAGGGCGCGCACATGGCCAATGACCTTACGCACATCGACACTTGGATTTGCGATCTCGATAACACGCTTTATCCTGCAAGCTGCAATTTGTTCGAGCTGATCGACCAGCGGATGGGCGCCTATATCCAGCAGCGCTTTTCCGTCGATGCAGATGAAGCGTGGCAGATTCAGAAGCGTTATTTTGCCAGCCACGGCACGACGCTCGCCGGGCTGATGGCCGATCACCGGATCGATCCGCATGAGTTCCTCGATTATGTTCACGACATCGATACCGGCCGGCTGACGCCCGATCCGCAGATGAAGGCCGCACTGATGGCGCTGCCCGGGCGCAGGCTGGTCTTCACCAACGGTGATGCTCCTTATGCTGCGCGGGTGCTGGCGGCGCTCGATCTGACCGATTGCTTCGAGGCTGTGTTCGACATTCATGACTGCGAATATCGCCCCAAACCCGCGCCAGAGGCTTATGCTGCATTCTGCAAAAGCCACGACGTCGATCCGGCGCGCGCGATCTTTCTTGAAGACATGGCGCGCAACCTGAAGCCCGCCAAAGCGATCGGGATGACGACCGTCTGGATCAACAATGGGTCGGATCAGTCGAACGGGGCAGCGTGCGCGAGCTTCATCGATTATGAAACCGATTGCGCCAGCGGCTGGCTTCACACCGTGGCAGGGGAATTGACGGCATGAGCGATCATTTGCGAAACACGATCGAAGCGGCGTGGGATGTGCGCGATACACTGTCGTTTGCAACTATGGGCGACGTCCGCAATGCCGTGGCAGAGGCGCTCGCGCTGCTCGATACAGGACAAGCGCGCGTTGCAGAGCCCGGGGCAGACGGCTGGATCGTCAATCAATGGCTGAAAAAGGCGGTGCTGCTGTCGTTTCGGTTGAACGACAACGCGATTATGCCCGGCCCGGGCGGCGCGAACTGGTGGGACAAAGTGCCGTCAAAATTCGCAGACTGGGGCGAAAACCGCTTCCGCGAGGCAGGCTTTCGTGCGGTTCCCGGCAGCATCGTTCGCGCAGGCGCACATATCGGGCGTGGCGTTGTGCTGATGCCGAGCTTCGTCAACATCGGCGCGTTCGTCGATGAAAACAGCATGGTCGATGGCTGGGCCACGGTCGGCAGCTGCGCGCAGATCGGGAAAAACGTCCATCTTTCGGGCGGTGTCGGGATCGGCGGCGTGCTCGAACCGTTGCAGGCAGGCCCGACGATCATCGAAGATGATTGCTTCATTGGTGCGCGCTCCGAAGTCGTCGAAGGCGTCGTCGTCGAACGGGGCGCGGTGCTGGCGATGGGGGTGTTCATCTCGTCGACCACCAAGATCGTCGACCGCACCACCGGGGAGATCTTCATGGGCCGAGTGCCGTCCTACTCGGTTGTCGTTCCCGGCAGTTTGCCCGGCAAACCGCTCCCCGATGGCAGCCCCGGCCCCGGGCTTTCCTGTGCGGTGATCGTCAAGCGCGTCGATGCGCAAACCCGCAGCAAGACCGCGATCAACGAACTGCTGCGCGATTGACCTAAGGAAACGCCAGATACACCCACACCGGCGCGTAGAGCGGCGTTCCCGCAGCTGTCAGTGGCGTTGCAACATCGACCACTGGCGACGCGTGCGGAAGGTCTGGTGTCAGGCCCAGCGCGCCGGGATTAGGCGGCGCATTCGTCGTCAGCATCCGCGCATTGGCAAAGAGCGGTGATGTCGTATCGACCGAAGTCGCAACTCCAAATGCAGAGAGCCCAAGGACATCCCAATTGCGCGTTACCAACGCGAGCGGGACCAGCCCATCGGAAGTATGCGTGAATCCGAATTGTCGAGATGCAGGTGTAATATTGGGCAGATTCAGCCACGGCGCTACCGATCCGGCGGCAATACCCACATCGCTCGGCCCCGAAAACATCACCGAACGGTCAAGCAACTGTTGCTTGGCGAGATACGCCGCATGTCCTGATCCTTGCGAATGCCCGCCTACGGTAATGACCGACCAGTTGGGCTGGCCATTGACCAGATACTGCGCCCAGCCTTCGTTTGGAAATGTCGCGGACAAATAGGTGAGTAGTGAAACGAGACGGCCCGTGATCGAATTGGCGCGATCGACGCTGACAACGGGGCTGGTGTCGGTGCCCGTGATCACCTCATTGCGTGCCAAGCCCGCGCAATCGGCAACAGCGCTTGTGGCGCACAACGCCCCTATCGCTTCGTCATTGGGGTAGGTCAGCCCTATCGCATGATAGCCGCGCGGCGCCCCGGTACGAAGGATGAAACGGTAGAAACGCGGCACAGCAGTGGTCCCGGGCAGCATTACAAATAGCCGCCCTTTTGCTGCGACAGCAGGGTCGGGGTTGATTACGACATGGGCTGACAAATTGGTGGTGATCGCGGCGTTGGTTAGCGCGGGCAAAATTTCGCGCTCGACCGATGCCGAAGCGGCGGGCGACGGTGGCGGTGTGACGGAAACGGGCGGAGTTGGTGCAGGCACTGTTCCCGAGCCGCCTCCACCACAGGCTGATGCCGCAAGGCTGATGGCGATGATCACAGACAATCCGGTGGGTTTCACAAAAGCGCCTTTCAATCGTGCAAACGTATCAACGCCGAATTCCCTTCACAATCCTCGCCCGTAAATCCGGTAGACCTTGCTGACGCTCCCCCCGATCGCTTCGCCGACCGATCGCATCGGCCCGTTCGAGGCCAGCACCCAGCCGAAATCGCCACGCGTCGCGCCATATCGTTCGACAGCGGTGCGGCGCAGATACTCGATCATCATGAACGCGATCTGGCTTGCCATCCGGCTCCCCTGAAGCCGTTTGACGACACCCATCAGCGGCACCCGCATCGTCGTGACCTTGGGTGCGCGCAGCCACCAGAGCAGTTTGGCCCAGTTAAACGGAAACAATTTGCCTCCGAAC